>CAZHDA010000099.1:0-1532 GCA_964531125.1 uncultured Candidatus Peribacteria bacterium | reverse complement strand
CTCATCGACACACCTTTTTTCAAAAACGATTTGCTGTTTATTTTTGTCCTGCTTTTAAGCCTGACACTAAACCCGAAAGTACTGCATAAGGATCAGCCGCTTTGACCACGCCGGACGCCACCAAAACTCCACACGCTCCGAGCCTCAAAGCTATCGTCACATCCTCCGGATCACGAATCCCGGCACCAACAAGCACTTGATTTTTTCCGACAAAATCCACGGCATGCTCGATGATTTCCGGCCCCGCTTTCGATACAGAAATATCCCCTCCTATCAGTTCCGGCGGTTCCACCGCTATCAGATCCGGCTCAAAGTCTTTTATCTTTCCACCTCTCTCCGGAGTATCCGCGCAAACCACGGTAAAAAGTCCGGCCTCTTTCGCTCTCGCAATGGAATCTTTTAAAACAATTTCACTTATTTGATATTCGGAATGATTTAATAAAGTTCCAAATGCTCCGGCACTTTTTGCCAGCTTCGCCAAAATTTTCCCGGTCCCACTTCCATAAACTACAGGATCAATATGCTGGGCAAAAACCGGTATTGAAACTGCTTCGCACACTTTTCTCAAATCAACCGGATTCACAGCCACCGCTACGCTCTGCCCAGTTTCCTGCGCCACCCTTTCACAAATTTTCGCCAAAACCACGGCATTCTCACCCGTAGACTGCTCATAGATTTTGAAATTTACTATAATAACCGGCAACTCCATATGCTCAATATAAGTCTGTTTCAGCCTTAAACCAATTGACTGGAAGGCGAAAGTTTGGTATAATTACACGAACAAAAAAATAAAAACAAATGGAAAAAGTACTATTCCAAAAGTTTCACGTCAAACACGGTATCTTCATGGAAAACCGCATAGTCTCCTTTGCAAAAGAAGTGCAAAATTCTACAAACGAAAAACTGGAAGCACAAGCCGAAGCGGAAACCGAAAAAGTCCTGGATGAGGTAAAACACCCTGAAGATCTGTTGAACAATATAGGTCACTTAAGCTGGGAAAATATTCCAAAACCAAAAAATCCCGGCACGGCAAAAACATTTATCGAGGCATTTTTGGATATAGAAGTTTTCCGTCGTGGCGCAATGAGCTACCTCGAATCAACCAGCTTGGGAGAAACAATCAAAAGCCCGGAATACGCGAACCTGCAAGGCAAAATCATCCAATACCTCGGTATTAATTTCAGCAAAGGCTTCATGGAAAAAATGCCTGAGGAAATTTTGGAAAAAATCAAGGAAGGTAAAATCAAAAAAATGGATTTTGGTTTTGACGGCAAAAAAGTCACATGCACGGTAACAAACACCGACGATAGCGTTGATAAGCAATTCACATTCAGCATGGAAACCGAAGGTCTGAAGACCTTTAAGGTGGAACGCGAAAAAATCAAGGATGCCACTTACACAAAACTTGCTAATGAATCAGAAACAAAACTGGCGGGAAAAACAGAAACATATGATGAAGTTGTCAAGGCTGAATACAAAGATTCTAAAAAAATCGCCGAAAATACGACCGGAACCATGACAGCAAGCGCAGG
>CAZHDA010000098.1:0-1582 GCA_964531125.1 uncultured Candidatus Peribacteria bacterium | reverse complement strand
TATGTCAGAGACATGAAAAACGAAAACAGCATCCCCCAGCCAAAAACTCGACTGGCCGGCCCGTCGGAAAATGATGACAAAACAATCGAAATAAAAATGCAAATCCCAAAAGAACTGGCCTTCAAACTTTCCAAATTAAAAGGAGAGTACAGCTGGGCAGAGCTTATGAATGTATTTATAAAAGACCATGAAGAAAAAATCATGCGCGAAAAGCGGAAACTCAAGGCGCCGACAACCATAAAAACTCCTTCACGATACATTCCGTCATCAATCAAAAGCTATGTCATTGCGAAAACAAACGGAAAATGTGCTTACCCAAATTGCAATAAAAACTACAAAATCCTTCACCACACGGATAGGTTTATAATCAGTCACAAACATGATCCTCAAAAAATAGTTCCCCTCTGTATCGCGCACGAGCGAATCGCCCATTTGGGCCTTATCAAAAACGAAGAGATGACTTCAAATAAATGGAGGGTCTCGAAACATCCAAATCACACTCAATACAAAAACTTCATCGACGAACAAGTCCAGAGCTATCGTCGTACAGGATAATTTTTCGCAGAAACAGTCGCGTCAGCTTCACAACAACCATCTACAAACCGCCGCCCTCATTCTCCGACTTTTATTTCAATCGCGGCCTGCTCGGAGTAACCAAGCGTATCGATAACTTTCGCGACAACCAAATGTTTCGACCCTGCCTCCATGAACTTTGAAACATTTAAATATCCGCTATACGGAGCTGTTTTTGTTGAGAACTCTTTTTCGTCATCTATAAAAAACTGTACCTCGGAAACACCGTTTTCTGCGCTCACATCAACATCTATTTTAAAATTTCCAAAACCTAAAATAGATCCCGTCGCAGGATTTGATATTGAAATACTCGGTTTTTTTGCGGCATTTTCAGCGGTATGAATATTGTCAAATTCGGTCGGCGGCAAGCCCACGCGCACATTCCCTGCTTGCTCGGTTATATTATATTTCTGATAATACTCGCGAATCTCGTTAGCCCAATTCAATTTGTTTGCAATCGGCACATAATTCTGAAAAACCACTTCCTCTATAGCGTCCTCCGGCGTGTACTCTGTGGCCAAAAGTCCGGAAACTTTGTCGATTTTTACTTTAAAAAACAATTGCTCCACTTCGGTCGGAACAGCCCAGCTCGCAAACACTTCGGTCTTTATCATTTCAGACGGAGTGTCTGAACCGGGGAGTTTTCCGGAAGCCTTACTTATTTGAACATGCTTTATTCCTTCCGGCTCAGGAAAAGATTCGTTTGGTAACTTTTCCAAGGCTTTGGCCAAAACGGAGCTCATCACCGGCGCTGTGACGCTGTAAGCTTCCGCATAAGGCGACAAGCCGGATCCGTCCGTATTTCCTGCCCAAACACCGACAACCGCGCTCGGTGTATATCCATAGGTCAGCAAATCGCTTGGCAAAACTCCACTACCGGCTTTTTTCTTGTTTTCTTTCGTGCTTGTTCCTGTTTTTGCGGCATTTGTTTTTCCGTTCACATACATTCTCGCTCCAAGACCCACACTTCTATCGGACAAAATATTGTTTATCAAAAAAGCCACCTGCG
>CAZHDA010000097.1:0-1586 GCA_964531125.1 uncultured Candidatus Peribacteria bacterium | reverse complement strand
CGTTGCTTAGAGAAGTCGGCGAGATGGGCGAGAAATGGAGAATTGATGACTTAAAAAACGATAAATTTGAGACGGTAAATATTTTGCTGACACACGATGGGGCGCAAAAAATGAATAGAATTCTCCAAAGAGTTTTTCCTGATAATCCAGAAATCAAAACAAGGCGGTTGAATGGTATATATGACATAAGTTCATTGCCACCTTTGAAATTTAGAAAAACTGGAGGTGTTTTTTGTTTTACCTTCTGTAAGGGTGATACTGAAACCACCTTCACGATTCCTGAGTATTTTATTGTTGATGTTATATGCCCACAATAAGTGAATTATTTCCAATGAAGACTGACCGAAATTGGGGCATGGAAACTGCCAAGCCCGTAGATGTTTCGAAACTTGTGAATGATCTTGTGCGGAAAGTTCATGATGCTTTGCTGGAGGCTCTTGAAGGCGCGAGAAGTTTGAGCGAGGGGAGGCTGGCGGAGATTTCCGGAGAGATGGAGGCGATTGTAAAAAAAGGAATTGATAGCAGAGGGGGGAAAATTGATGCGGCGAAATTTATTCAGGAGAAACAAAAATACCTCGCGAGTTTGATCGTAGGAAAAATGAGAGTGGGCGGAGATCGGAGAGAGCTGGTGGAGAGAGTGAGGTGGGGAAGTTAGAGTTCTATTCGCGTACGCTCAGCATTTCTTCTAAAGTTATGGACATCCTCTTCCAACCTACTAACAACATTGATTCGTAAGCCAGAATCTATATCTAACTTAATTTCCTTCTCGGGATTGAGCCAATGGTCTTTTAAAACACTCTCTATCCCCCAATGACCCAATTCTTTGTTTTTTCCATCGATAAGCTCTTTAATCATCGGCACATTGTCAAATCCAGCAAATTTCTTCATGTTTTCGCCTGGCTTTCCGTAAAACGGAAATTCCACTTTCATTAAAGTACCGCTTTTATTAACATAAGCTATACAAGCAATGTCGCCACGCCAGTAATAGAACCAGTCTCCCGGCTTCCAGCTCTTGTCTGCTCTTTGCAGTTCATCGGCGGTTGCGACTTCTACAGAATATGCTTTTAAGTAATCTATCAAGCTTATTGTTTTATTTTGTTCCGCCTCGAGTTGATCGGCTGTTCTTTGAGCAATTTCCTTGCTCACATCAATAACGACACGACTTGTTCCATCCGGCCTTGTTTCTACACTAACTCCTTCGCCTAAACGAAATTGTTCGGCTAACTTTGCTGACAAGTCTGGGTCTGGCGCCATAAGTATTTTTGTTATTAATTCTTTAGTATTTTACTATATTTTTATGTTTTCGTCAATACCCGTGCATTCCGCAGGAGGCCGTGGTGTTTGGCGCGGGTGAGCGGGGAGCCGGCGAAGAGTTTGATAAAGTCGGGGGCTGTTTTGATGGTGAGGATTTTAGTGATGGAAAGCTGGTCGCCGGCGATCTTTGGAATGAGGAGTTCTTTGTGAGGAGTTGGTTTTTGTTTGGAATTAAAAGGGCAGACTTCCTGGCAGATGTCGCAGCCATAGAGGAGACGGGTTTTTTTGATGATTTTGGCGAGTGCCGGAGAGATTTCGTCACGGTTTTCGAT
>CAZHDA010000096.1:0-1590 GCA_964531125.1 uncultured Candidatus Peribacteria bacterium | reverse complement strand
AAATTTAAGAAAAATTTTAAACTTTCTTAAGAAGTTCCTGCTAAGCTGGTCTTGCAATATCCCATAACGTACGCTATTATGTACACACACACTAACACCATGTACATGCCAAAAAACACTATTTCCATCACGGAAGCACGCCGTAACATTTTCAAAATTGCAAATGAAGTCCAAACTCCGGACAATCACTACGTTTTGACAGAAAATGGGACCCCAAAAGTAGTCATTCTTTCCGCTGAAGAATTTGACTCAATGCAGGAAACTATCGAAACCTTGATCGATATTCCGGATCTGCCCGAGATTATCAAGGAATACGAAGAAGACAAAAAAAGAACGATTTCAAGAACTTTATCCCCTTGGAAGATGTTTTAGAGGAATACGGATATGTTAAAAAAACTAAATCTCCAAAGAAAAAATCATGAAATACTCTGTCCAAATCTGGAATAGCGCCAAAAAAGACTTGGATCGCATTCCAATCGCATTAAGAGATCGTATTCTCAAAACAATCCTTACCCTTTCAAATAACCCTTTTGTAGGGAAAAAATTAGGCGGAGAACACGAAGGAAAAAGATCAATAAAGGTCTGGCCATACCGTATTCTTTATGAAATTTACAAAAACAAACTGCTCATTTTAGTTATCCGCATTCGTCACAGAAAAGATGTTTACAAATAAACCCCCTCCCCCTAAAATACCTCCGATGACAAAAGCCACCCTCGTCCTTGCGGACGGGACCCGACTCACAGGAACCTCCTTCGGAGCACCTATAAGCTCCGCAGGCGAGGTCGTTTTCAACACGTCCATGGTCGGCTATCCGGAAAGTTTCACGGATCCTTCCTACGAAGGTCAGATCATCACTCTAACCTATCCTCTCATAGGAAATTACGGTGTCGGAGCCGACGAATTTGACAAAGATCACATCGAAAAACGCTTTGAAAGCGGTCGGATTCACATAAAAGGCCTCATCGTCAGCGAGTATTCGGAAAATTTCAGCCACTGGGACGCAAAAAAATCTCTCTCCAAATGGCTCGTTGAAAACAAAATTCCGGCCATCACCGGCATCGACACACGCGCTCTCACCCAGAAACTCCGCGAAACCGGCACAATGCTTGGAAAAATCGTAATTGAAAATTCCACACCGCCGGATTTTTACAATCCGGACCTCGACAAAACACTCATGGACAAAGTTTCCATCAAAAAACCAAAGACTTATAAAGGCGGAAAAAAGACCATCATCTGCATCGACTGCGGCATGAAAAACAACATCATCCGAAACCTACTCGCCCGCAACCTCACCGTCATCCGCGTCCCGTGGAACTATGATTTTATCGAAGCCGGTCTCAAATTTGACGGTGTCTTCATCTCAAACGGCCCAGGCGACCCCTCCGTGCTCACACCGCTTCACGACATCGTCCGCAAAGCCATGAAACTCAAAAAACCGATTTTTGGAATCTGCCTCGGCAACCAAATCCTTGCCCTCGCCTCAGGCGCCAAAACTTACAAACTCAAATTTGGCCATCGCTCCCAAAACCAGCCCTGCATCGACACCGAAACCGGCCGCTGCTATATCACAAGCCAAAATCACGGCTTCG
>CAZHDA010000095.1:0-1693 GCA_964531125.1 uncultured Candidatus Peribacteria bacterium | reverse complement strand
ATTGAAAAAGGTCGCAAATTCGAAGAATATGGAGTCGCGGTTTAATTATCATTCCAATGTTTTGGGTTGACGAAATCACTGACGAAATCATCAAAGCTTTTCCCGGCAAAAAGGAAATCATTGTTCGCGATGAAAAAACCCTGTCCGGACGGGTGCATATCGGTTCCTTACGCGGACTTGTGATTCATGGCGTTATCGCTCAAGCGTTAAACGAAAAAGGCCGCAAAGCGCGTTTTATTTTCGAATTTAATGATGCCGATCCATTTGACGGTTTGCCCGTGTATTTGAAAAAAGAAAAATATCTGGAACACATGGGAAAGCCGTTGAAAGATGTGCCATCTCCGCATGAGGAACTTGGCGGAAAACCTGCAAAGAATCTTGCGGATTATTTTGGTAGAGAATTCCTTGAAGTTATAAATCAAATAGGCTTTTTTCCTGAAATAGTTTATAGCAGCGATTTTTATAAAAACGGTCATTACGATAAATGGATTGAGATTATCCTGGAACACAAGGATGAGGTACGAAATATATATAAAGAAGTTAGCGGTGGCGGAAAGCCGGAAGACTGGTACCCGCTACAAGTTGTTTGTGAAAAATGCGGTAAAGTCGGGACCACAAAAGTGACCGGATGGGACTCGAAAATGGTTGAGTATATTTGCATGCCTGACCTTGTAAAATGGGCTAAAGGATGCGGACATAAGGGCAAAGTTTCACCTTTTAACGGACGCGGTAAATTGCCATGGAAAGCTGAGTGGCCGGTGAAATGGGCTAGCATGGGAGTTAATGTGGAAGGAAGCGGCAAAGATCACAATGCATCAGGTGGATCACACGAAATAGGCGTTGAAATTATGGAAAAAGTTTTGAAACAAAAAGTTCCGTTTAATGTTCCTTATGAATTTTTTCTCTTTGGAGGGGCAAAAATGAGTAGCAGTAAAGGAATGGGGGCAAGCGTGAAAGAAGTCGCGGACACGGTTCCGCCAGAGCTTCTGCGTTTTCTGATGGTTAGGAAGAAACCGAATCAACCAATTGATTTTGATCCAAACGGATCCACAATTCCGATTTTGTTCGATCATCATGATGAAGCCGCCGACTACTATTTCAATAAAAAAGGTGAATATCCGGACATGGAACGCGCGTTTCATTTTTCACAATTGAATGTGAAAGATGTGAAAGGACATTACTATCCGCGATTTTCGCGGATTGCCTTTTTTGAACAAATCCCATATGTGAATATTGATGAAGAAGTTGCAAAACTGAAGGGGAAAAAGCTTACTATCGAGGATAAGGCCGAGACGAAGATGCGAATTGAATATGCAAAAATCTGGCTTGAAAAGTTTGCGCCGGAGTCTATGAAATTTGTAATTCAGGAGGAAATGCCCGAGATTGCGAAAGGCCTCAATGCAGGACAAAAGAAGTTTCTTGGAGAGCTGGCAAAGGTGCTTGGTGAAAAAGATTGGTCAGGTGAGGATCTGCACAGCAAAATTCATAAGATGAAGGAAGAGTCAGGCATTTCTCCAAAGGAGATTTTTGGAGCGATATATATTGCCCTGCTTGGTAAAGATTCCGGTCCACAGGCCGGCTGGTTTTTGGAGGCGCTGAAAAAAGATTTTTTGATTAAAAGATTTAATGAAGTTGTAAATGGATAAAATCGCTGTTTTAGACTTTGGCGGACAGTATGCGCATTTGATCGCAA
>CAZHDA010000094.1:0-1729 GCA_964531125.1 uncultured Candidatus Peribacteria bacterium | reverse complement strand
TCACATCCGCATCATCGCAAAAATCGAGCGCTCTGAGGCCATCGATCACCTCGAAGACATCATCATGGCTTCTAACGGCGTCATGGTCGCCCGTGGCGATCTCGGCGTGGAAATGCCACCGGAGCAGGTTCCCATCATTCAAAAACGCATCATCGCCCTCGCGAATAAATACGGAAAATTCGTAATCACGGCCACACAAATGCTCGCCTCCATGGTTGAAAATCCATTCGCCACCCGCGCAGAAATTTCCGATGCCGCAAACGCTATCTTCGATCGCACCAGCGCGCTAATGCTTTCAAACGAAACTTCCGTCGGCAAATACCCTTTCAAAGCCGCTGCCACTCTCCGCAAAGTCGCGACTGCCATCGAGCAGGAAATAGACCGCCATCCAGAACTTAATTTTATGAGAGATGAGAATAATTGGAATTGATCCAGGCACAGCCACAACCGGATTCAGTATTTTGGAAAAAAAAGACGGCAAAATCCGCCTCTTGGAATACGGCTGTATCCGCACCGCAAAGACACTTTCCCCAGCCACCCGTCTAAATCACATCGCAAACGATCTCGACACTCTGATAAAAAAATGGCACCCAACACATTCCTCCATCGAAAAACTTTTTTTCAATAAAAACATCAAAACGGCTATCTCCGTCGCCGAAGCGCGCGGCGTGATTCTCCAGACCTTTGCAAAACACGACATCCCACAAGAAGAATTTACCCCGCACCAGATCAAACTTTCCGTGACCGGTTACGGCAAAGCCGACAAAAAAATGGTGCAAAAAATGATCCAAATGTTACTGAATCTCAAACAAATTCCAAAACCGGACGATGCCGCAGACGCTATAGCCGCAGCCATTTGCAGCGCTAACACACTAAAAATAAAATGAAAAAATCACTCATATTTTTTTGGATTATCATTGTCGCAGGAATTGCCTTCCTTTTCTTCAACAAACTCCAACCAACAACCGAACCAAAGCTTAATCCACCTGAAGAAGTCGAAGAAGAAACTCCTAACAAATCTTTTTCGGAATATCTCGCCGCCGGAGACAAATATTTCGCCGAAGCAAACTACAAATTGGCAGCCCGCAATTACCGTCTCGCCACTCAGGTCAGCGCGACTTCCAGCAAAGCTTTTCTCAAACTTGGTCAGGCTTATCAAAAAAATCACCAGCCCTCGGAAGCCCTTTCGGCCCTGACTACAGCCTCAACTCTAAATCCAAACTCACTCACTATCAAGCTCGCTCTCGTTCAAAGCAATCTCGATTTAAACAAAATCGCCGAAGCAAAAGAAATCGTCTGGCAACTGGATCGCGCCAATTTTCAGGTAAAATATTACACGGGACTTATCCTCGTCCTTTACAAGGAATTCGATCAGGCAAAAGAATTTTTCAATCAAATCGTCGCCACAGATTCCACGGCTTCTGAAGAAATCAAAGAGAATTCAAACCGCATCCTTGCACAATACAAAAACTTTGCTTATTTCGCGGATGGTGAAAAAATATTCCTCCAAACCATGCTCGCCAAAACTCTCACAGAAATAGATCAACACTACCTCGCAATTCCACTGCTCTTCGATGTTATCTCCCAAAAAAATAATTACCGCGACGCATGGATTGTCCTCGGCTACGCTTATCTAAACACCAATCAACTAGCCGAAGCTATCGACGCATTGTCTCAAGCCGAAGCCCTCGACGCCGAGAAGCCCGAGACTTTGTTTTTCCTCGGACTG
>CAZHDA010000093.1:0-1737 GCA_964531125.1 uncultured Candidatus Peribacteria bacterium | reverse complement strand
ATTGAAAAAGGTCGCAAATTCGAAGAATATGGAGTCGCGGTTTAATTATCATTCCTTCCGTATTGAGAAAAAGAGGGCGGGTCTTTATAATGCACGCATGAATACAGGAAATAATGAATATCATGATCGCCTTCAAAAACTGAGACTTCTCAGAGAAAGCGGCGTGAACCCTTATCCGGACAAATATGATCGGACTCACACAGCTTTGGAGGCTCTTCAATTTGGAGAAAAAAAAGAATTGCGCAATGTAGAAGATATCCTAAAAAAGCAAAGCGCCCATACTATGAAATTGGCCGGCAGAGTTATGACCTTCAGGGCGCATGGCAGACTTTCTTTTGCCAACTTGCAGGATTTTAGCGGAAAAATTCAGATATGTTTTATGGAGGACATACTTGGAAAAGAAAACTATAAATTTTTGCGTAAAGTTGATATGGCTGATTTTCTCGGCCTGGAAGGAGAGCTTTTTCGAACAAAACATGGAGAAATTACTCTTATGGTTTATAAATTACAGATGCTTTCAAAGGCATTACGTCCCCTGCCGGAAAAGTGGCACGGCATAAAAGATCAGGAACAAACTTATCGCCAGCGTTATTTGGATACGACGATGAGTAGCGAAAGTCTGGAACGATTTAAATTTAGAAGCGAGCTAATCAAAGCTTTGAGGGAGTTTTACTGGCAAGAAGGATTTATTGAAATCGAAACTCCGGTATTGGAAAATGTTTCTTCCGGGGCAACGGCAAGACCATTCATCACTCATCATAACGCTTTGGATATTGATGTATTTTTAAGAATTGCTGCCGGAGAGTTGTGGCAGAAAATGGCCGTTGTCGGCGGATTTGAAAAAACCTTTGAAATTGCACGATGTTTTAGAAATGAAGGCATGGACCCAAGTCATCTCCAAGAATTTACGATGGTGGAGCATTATGCTGCCTATTGGAATTATGAAGATAATATTAAATTTACCGAAAAAATGTTTTCATATTTACTAAAGAGTCTTTTAAAAACAACCAAGGTAATGCTGAAAGATCGTAGCGGGAATGCAATTGAGGTGAATTTTGAAACTCCATGGAAACGAGTAAAATTCACAGAACTTATAAAAAAAGATTCCGGCATCGATGTGTTGGAATATGACGACGCGACAAGTCTGCTTAAAGAAATTAAAAGAAAAGATATAATAATTGAAGATGCCACCAAGTTGGGATATGGAAATTTGGTCGATGCCCTTTACAAAAAACTTTCCAGACCAAAATTGATTCAGCCAACTTTTGTCACAAACAATCCGTTGAGAACAAAACCCCTGGCTCGAAAATTCGATAAAGATCCTCGTCTTTGTGATACATTTCAACTTCTCGTGAATACTTGGGTATTGATAAACGCTTATGGTGAAATCGTGGACCCAGTTGATCAACGCGAGAGATTTGAGGCTCAGGCTTTAGCGAAGGCACATGGTGACGAAGAGGCTATGATGATAAACGAAGAATATCTCACAGCCATGGAACATGGAATGCCGTGCATGTCAGGTTGGGGAATGGGGATTGATCGCCTGGTTACGCTTTTGACCGGACAGGACAACCTGAAAGAGAGCGTCATGTTTCCATTATTAAAACCACTGGAGGAAAATACGCGCAAGCAACAAAAATTACTGGAAAAAGCAAAGCAAAAAGTTAAGAAGGGCAAATAATATGGATAAAATCGCTGTTTTAGACTTTGGCGGACAGTATGCGCATTTGATCGCAA
>CAZHDA010000092.1:0-1750 GCA_964531125.1 uncultured Candidatus Peribacteria bacterium | reverse complement strand
TTCGGTTGGAATTGATACCTGTTCATCACAAACCACATTTGCAGTTCGTCCTCGCTCATGGTCTGTCCATTTTTTCCCCGCAACTGCTCAAACAAAATCTGTCCGGACGGTTTCACCTCATACGCCGGATACTTCAGATAAACGGATTTATATCCATTCGCCGTCAGCCTTTCCACCAGCCTCTTTGCGTGCGTGGTTTTGCCGATATTATTTATTCCGTAGAGTGTGATTAGTTTCCCTTTCATAATTTTTTTAATTATACCCGCCGGTTGACCCAAATCCGCCGCGACTTTCCTTATCGATTTTTTCCACTTCCTCCCATTCAAATTTATCAATTTTCACAAACACGCCCTGCGCGATTTTTTCTCCGCGTTTTATCTCCACAGGTTTTTCCATAAAATTATAAACCAGCACCTTTATCTCGTCTTCCGGTCCGCAATAATCATGATCGATAATCCCGAAACCGTGAGGAGGCAGCAGTCCCTTTTTTCCCGGCGTGCTACTTCTCGAAGCCACTACCAGCATGTATCCGGTAGGCACTTCCACGATTAAATTTGCAGGAATCATCCCGATCTCTTTAGGCGCAACGACAGTATCCGTCCTCGCCAAAATATCAAAACCCACCGATCCTGCGGTTTCGTATACGGGTAGCGGCAAACTCTCGTCTATGCGTTTTATTTTTACTTTCATGCCCGTATAAGATAGATTAGAAACCATGAAATTTACAACACCAAAAATCGATTTCGCCGTCGGCGGCCAGGCTGTAATCGAAGGTGTGATGATGCGCTCGCCAAATCATATCACTATCGCCGTCCGCAAAGCCGACGGCTCCATCAAAATAAAAAAGCAAAAATACCGCACTCTCACTCAGCGTTTCAAAATCCTAAACATTCCGATCATTCGCGGTGTCGTAAATCTTTTTGAAATGATGGTTATCGGCACAAAAGCTATAAATTTTTCAGCCGCCGAAATGGGGGACGACACTCTCACTCCATCCGAGCTCAAAGAGCTGAACGCGAAGCGCAAAAAAAAATCTTACCAGCTTTTCCAGACATTATTTTTCGTCTTCTCGCTCGTCATCGCCCTAGCTTTGAGCCTTTTTCTTTTCAAGGCTTTGCCTCTCTACATTACCTCGTTTTTGGAGACAAAATATCCCTACATCCACGACCACTGGATTTTTTTTAATCTCATAGACGGCCTCTGGAAGATCATCATCTTCATTCTCTACATCTATCTGCTCTCGATTTTCCCGAGCTTCAAAAGAATTTTTGAATACCACGGTGCCGAACACAAATCTATTTTTAATTACGAAAGCAAGCTCCCTCTCACTGTCCAAAATGCCAAAGCCCAAACCCGTTTTCACCCGCGCTGCGGCACCAGTTTTATACTGATAGTCTTCACCATCAGCATCTTGGTCTACACTTTTGTGCCAAAACAGCCCACGTTCATAGCAAACCTCTTTTTCCGTCTGGCCTTCCTACCGCTTATAGCGGGAATTTCTTATGAATATCTGAAGCTCTCCGCAAAGTTTGTAAAAAACATCTTCATCAAAGCCCTCGTCCAACCGGGCCTCTGGTTCCAGCGTTTAACCACCCGCGAACCCGACGCCAAACAGCTCGAAGTCGGATTAGCCGCGCTCAAAGCCGCGCTGGAGCTGGAGAAGAATTAAACTACTTGCTCTCCGCCACTGCCGCGTTCACATCCAGTTTGATCCCAGGGCCCATGGTCGTGGTCAGAGTCATCGTGTTGA
>CAZHDA010000091.1:0-1760 GCA_964531125.1 uncultured Candidatus Peribacteria bacterium | reverse complement strand
AGTCGTCTTCGCGCTGGGAGCCGCCGACGATTTCGCCGTAGCCCTCCGGAGCGAGAAGGTCGGCGCAAAGCACGAGATCCGGATTTTCCGAATCGCGTTTCATATAGAATGCTTTTACCTTTGCGGGATATTTTTCGACAAAAATAGGCTGGTCGTATTTTTTTGTAAGGAGAGTCTCGTCGTCTCCACCGAGATCGTGGTCGGCGGGAGTCTGAGAACCCATTTCTTTGACCTCTTTCATAGCCTCGGCATGAGTCATACGAATGAATGGTGAGGAGATCTTTTTGAGAGGCTCAATGTCGCGCTCTAGTGTGGCGAGTTCAGCGAGATTTTTTTCGAGAACTTTGGCGATGATGTGAAGGATCAGGCCTTCCTGAATTTTCATATTTTCCTCATGTTCGACAAAAGCGGCTTCGGCGTCCATCATCCAAAATTCCGTGAGGTGACGACGGGTTTTGGATTTTTCAGCGCGAAAAACAGGGCCAAAATCAAAGACGCGGCCGAGTGAAAAAATCGCGGCCTCGAGATAAAGCTGACCGGATTGCGAGAGATAAGCTTTGCCGATATCGAAGTAATCAATCTCAAAAAGAGTGGTCGTTCCTTCGCAGGCGTTTGGAGTCAAAATCGGGGAATCAATTTTGGAAAAATTATTTTGATTCAGGAATTCGTAAATAGCGTTTATGACTGTGTTGCGGACGACCTGAATGGCGCGCTGCTTGCGGGAGCGAAGCCAAAGATGGCGATTCTCAAGGAGAAAATCAGGGCCGTGTTCTTTTTTTCCGATGGGATAATCGGCGGAAATTTGGACGACCTCGATGTCGGAGATTTGGAGTTCGTATGTGTTTTCGAGTTTTGGATGCTTAGAAACTTTGCCTGTGGCGCGGAGTGAGGATTCGAGAGTGAGAGAGGAGGCACGAGAGAAAAGCGGATCGTTGGCGGGATCTTTGGAGTAGACTATCCCCTGCACCACTCCGGTGCCGTCGCGGAGCTCGAGAAAGCAGATCTTGCCGGAGGAGCGTTTGTTGAACATCCAGCCACGGAGAGTGACTTCTTCGTTGATGTGGGAGGAGAGATCTTTGATGAAAACGGTTTTCATACGCAGGCAGTTTAGAGCAGAAAGTAGAGTTTTTCAATGGTGAGTCTTTGACTTTGGGTGTCGTTTTCGGTACAATGTCTTCAGGAAAGGTCTTCGGCCGTGGTTTATATACCACAACTTGGCGGAGGGCCCTTTTCTTTTTGACTAGTAATTTTTGTCTGCAGGGAATATTGAGATAAGATATTTTTGGTGTGTTCGTAAATCTTCTTTGATTTGAGCATAAAATAGTTCATTCTCGATCGTCATACCACCAAAGCGATAAAGAATTTCAGACTGCTTGTTTGGGTTTAATTTTGAAATCGGGGTAAATCTTGTTTTTTTAATCATCTCAATTTCCTTCTTAAAATAGGTAGATCGTATGTATGTCCGACGCTTTGATTTCGACTTTATATTTTGATAAATGATCCAAGCATGACGACGGACCTCGCTATAATTTGTTCCTGGAAGTTTTCGTAGTTTTGTTTGATAGACCTTCATTGGTGAATATCGTATCGCTGTTCACGATGTTGTCTATTTTTATGCCTTAAATCGCTCAAAAGCTGTGAGAAAATGTGTCGACGAAATAGAAACAACACTGGAATTATAAAAGAATAGTCAGTAAAATGCCCGTGATCACTGGGGCGTCGCCAAGTGGTAAGGCAGCGGGTTTTGGTCCCGCCATTCG
>CAZHDA010000090.1:0-1832 GCA_964531125.1 uncultured Candidatus Peribacteria bacterium | reverse complement strand
AAACAATTATTTGGATTTATGATGTTGAGAAAGTCGCCAATAAATACGATTTGATTAAATTTGATAAATTGGGACGAGTAAGCCCGAATATGTTTACCGAGGACTGGCTCCGTTTTGTGATTAAAATGGCAACAGGAAGCGGAAAAACAAAAGTCATGAGTTTGCTTTTGGCTTGGTCATATTTTCACAAACTCTATGAGGAAGATTCAGAGCTATCTAAAAACTTTTTGCTCATCACGCCAAACATCATCGTTTTGGATAGAATCAAAACCGATTTTGAAGGATTGAAAATATTTTATGAAGATCCGGTTCTGCCCGATAACGGATATGGCGGACAAAATTGGCAAGATGATTTTCAAATCAAACTGCACTTGCAGGACGAGGTCGGTACAATTTCAAAATCCGGAAATATTTTTCTCACCAACATTCACCGAGTTTATGAAGGCAGTATCAACGAAGCGAGTTTTGAAGATGAAGACACTTCAGATTATTTTTTGGGAAGTAAAGTCGTTGGAAAAACCAATGATTCAAAAATTGATTTGGGCGAAATAGTCCGCGATGTTGAGGAGTTAATGGTTATCAACGACGAAGCTCACCATATCCACGATCCAAAAATGGCATGGTTCAAATCAATTGAAGATATTCATAATCAATTACTGCAAAAAGGTAAAAAATTGGCTTTGCAAATTGATGTTACGGCAACGCCAAAAAATAATCGTGGGGAAATTTTTGTGCAGACTGTTTCTGATTATCCTTTGGTTGAAGCAATACATCAGGGCGTGGTAAAAAATCCGGTTTTGCCGGATCAGGCCAGCCGAGCGAAACTACAAGAAAAACAAAGCTCTATATTTTCCGAAAAATACGAGGACTACATCCGGCTAGGAGTTGAAGAATGGGAAAAAACATACAAGGAACTTGAGCCGACCGGCAAAAAATCGATTCTTTTCATAATGACGGACGACACGAAAAATTGCGATGATGTGGCGGAGTTTTTGGAAAAAAGTTATCCGCAATTGAAAGGCGCGGTTTTAACCATTCATACAAACAAAAGCGGTGAAATTTCAGAAACAGTTACCGGCAAAAAAGAAAAAGAACTGCAAGATTTGAGAAAAAAAGCCAATGAGATAGACAGCATGGAAAGCCCCTACAAGGTGATAGTTTCCGTTTTAATGCTTAAAGAGGGCTGGGATGTCAAAAATGTAACGACTATCGTTGGTTTGCGTCCCTTTGGCTCAGATTCAAAGATATTGCCGGAACAAACATTGGGTCGCGGTCTTCGCCGAATGTTTTTTGGTCAAGATGTTGAGGAATATGTGAGTGTTATCGGTACGCTTGCCTTTATGGAGTTTGTGGAATCTATCAAAGCAGAAGGCGTTGAACTGGAAAAGAGAAAAATGGATCGTTCCGGCTCGCCGATTACACCGACTGTTATTGAAGTTGATAATCAGAATGTAAAGAAAGATATTGAAAATTTAGACATTGAATTGCCGGTTTTAACGCCGAGAATCCAAAGAGAATATAAAAATCTTAATTTATTGAATGTTGCCGGATTTAAGCACGAAAAAATCTCAATAAAACAATTTTCGGAAGAAGAAAAGAAAGAAATTGTTTTTAAGGAAGTGATTGACGACAAACTTCATCACACAACAATTTTAAATAGCACCATTGAACCAAACTACCAAAGCGTCGTCGGATTTTTTGTGCAAAGAATAATGAAAGAACTGCGTCTTTTTGGGTGCTACGATATACTTTTCGGCAAAGTAAAAGAATTTATCGGCGATGATTTATTTAGCGAAAAAGTTGATCTAAATGACGCAAATATTTTGAGAAAT
>CAZHDA010000089.1:0-1856 GCA_964531125.1 uncultured Candidatus Peribacteria bacterium | reverse complement strand
CGTTTTTGGGGCTGAAGGTTGAGGATTTAAAAAGCTTCGATGTGTTTGTGCATCTGGCCACTTTTCTTGTGATTATGATTTATTTTTGGAGCGATGTGAAGAAACTGATTTTGTTTGAGAAGAGTTATCGAAAACTTATCGCCTATATAATAATAGGTACTTTGCCGGCGGTGATTGTCGGTGGTCTGTGGGGAGATGTGCTGGATGAAGTGTTTCGAAACGCGCGGTCGGTGGCGGCGCTGATGATTATGGTTGGAGGTATTTTTGTTTTGGCGGAAATTTTTTATAAAAAGATGGCCGTGAAAAAAAACATGAGTGAGATGAAGTGGCATGAAGCTTTGATTGTTGGTTTGGCACAAGCGCTGGCGCTGGTCCCGGGAATTTCGCGATCAGGCGCGACGATTGTGGGCGGAATTGTGCAGGGTGTGAAGAGGGAGGATGCGGCGAAATTTTCCTTTTTGCTTGGGCTTCCGGCTATGCTTGGCGCGTTTACTTTGACCGCGTTTCAGATGTCGACAGTGGATTTTCAAAATATTGATTTTGGGCCGAGCCTTGCGGGTTTCGCGGCGGCGGTTTTGTTTGGACTTATGAGCGTTTCATTACTTATGAAGTTTCTGAAAAATCACTCTTTGAATGTGTTTGCGGTGTACCGTATTCTGCTTGGAATCGGGATCCTGTTGTATTTTTATAATTTTATATAGACAAGTCTCATCTAGTTGTTGTACATTAGACAAAAGACCTGACGAAAAATCATGGGAAATATTGGGAAATACAAAATAGCGACTCTCGGGAGTCACACGGCTTTGCAAATATTGAAGGGAGCCAAGGATGAAGGTTTTAAGACCGTATGCATTTGTGAAAAAGGACGGGAAAGGCCTTATAAAAGCTACAATGTGGCCGACGAGATTATTTTGGTGGACTCTTTTAAAGACTATTTCAAAATCGAGGAAAAGCTCATCAAACAAAACGCTATCATTATTCCTCATGGTTCTTTTGTGGCATATATAGGTCCGGAAAAGATGAAAGAAGTGAAAGCGATGCATTACGGTGCGCGTGGAATTTTGGAATGGGAGGCAGATAGGAATAAACAGCGCGACTGGATGCTGGATGCCAAAATCAAGGTCCCGAAAATTTTCAACAAACCTGAAGATATTGACCGTCCGGTTATTATTAAATTCCATGGGGCACGCGGAGGGAAGGGCTATTTCATAGCGAATAACGCAAAAGAGTTTTATGACAGATATAAAAAATATGAGGGTACTGATGCAGCTACGACCGATTATGTAATACAAGAATATATAGTAGGTGTCCCGGTGTATTCGCATTATTTTTACAGTAAATTGACAGGTGAGCTCGAAGTGATGGGCTTTGACAAGAGGTATGAATCAAATGCAGATTCGATCGGGCGCGTTTCGGCAAAAGATCAGGTGGACGTAGGAATCCGCACTACATATACGATCACTGGGAATGTGCCACTTGTTTTGAGAGAGTCTATTTTGCCGACGATTTTCGAAATGGGAGAACGGGTGGTTGAATCGTCGAAGAAACTTGTAGATGGAGGGCTTTTCGGTCCATTCTGTTTGGAAGGGATTATTGACCCTCATCTGGATTATTATATTTTTGAAATCTCGGCGAGAATTGTGGCCGGCACAAATCCTTATGTAAACGGCTCTCCATACACATGGCTTAGATATAATGAACCAATGAGTACGGGACGGAGAATTGCAAGAGAAATAAAAACGGCAATAAAAGAAAACAAACTTAACAAAGTACTTGGATGATAGGCAAAAAAGACATCGCGGGGATTTTGAAAGAATACAAGAAGCGCGGCGAAAAGGTGACGATCGGAGTGCTGG
>CAZHDA010000088.1:0-1888 GCA_964531125.1 uncultured Candidatus Peribacteria bacterium | reverse complement strand
TTTCTGACAATAAACAACATATGGAGATTCCGGCGCATAAGTTGAAATCACCTCCTGCTGACACTTATCACATTTTCGTTTGTAAAGGTTGCGCTCGTTTCGCATAGCCAGACGAATGTTTTGCCGACACTTCGGACAATCCACCGGCATCGGCAATTTTTTCTTCTCATAAAAAACCTGCTCGAGGTCTACTATCAGAAAGTTTTTCCCGCAGGTCCTGCATGTATTTTTTTGTGAAGCCATGACATTTTTGGTGGACCCTATGAGACTTGAACTCACGACCTCTTCCATGCCATGGAAGCGCTCTAGCCAGCTGAGCTAAGGGCCCAAATTAAAAAAGCTCCATAATTCTAAGGAAATTTTGGGAAAATACAAGCGCATTCGCTCCGCTCATGCGTATGGTGGACCTAGGCGGAATCGAACCGCCGTTTCGGCAATGCGAATGCCGCGTTCTACCGCTGAACTATAGGCCCGAGGTAGCGCAGGAAATTTAACGCAGAATTGTAAACAAAGCAAATATCCGATATCATCCAACCGTGAAACTAATCGACACTAAAATCAGCAAAGCTGAACTCGCCGAAATCGCCAAAGAACGCTTCGGTGATATGGTTAAAGCCGTCGTGGATATCGAGCTTAAAATAATGGTCATCGGTGGAGAACTTCACGCGGATGAAGAATCTATGCTACTCGAGAACGGCTCCAAACAGGAAAATTTATGGGGAATAAATATCTATACGGACAAGCCGGATGAAGAAAGAGTTGAATTTGATTCCATGATCAATATCCGACCACGCCAAAACAACCGCTCAAGAGATATACAGGACCAGAAAGTCCGTGAAAAAATCGTTGAAATAGTAAACACCCTTGTTGAATAATTATGATTCATACCGATCTTGCAAATGGGAAATGGTTCACGATGAGCTTAGCGGAGCAGATGGGAAACACAGGAAGTGAAATTCACCGTTTAGTGCTTTCACAAAACCGTGATCAACCTCGGTTTGATGCTGCCCTTGACCGGGCATTGGAACTGATAGATCTGATTCTTGCGGATCCCAGATGGAAAAAAGGTTACAAGGAAATCGCCCGCGTCCGTGAGGTTTTATGCGACATCATATTTGGCGAAAACCAGTATCAGACTTCACTCCAGGATCTGGACAATTATTTTTTTCAATTCGCCCTCGCAGCACGCTAAAAAAGACGCCAGACATCATGCAAGTTCCTTATTGAAATCTAAAACGCCCTATGGCGGTAATCAATTTTTTTTGGCCCAGTTAGAATACTAGAAATTTCCTCCAAACCAACAAGCTGCATCTTTTCAAATCCATTACTTAATACTAAAACCGTTGGAATTGCTCGAACTTCATACTCTTTCATCAGCTCTGAGTGAAGCGGATTAGGTTCGGGTTTATCCTTGGTCATTCCAACAGAATAAAATTCATAAATAGTATATCCATTCTCTTCTATAGAAGTCTTATTCTTTTTCAGAAATTCTTTTACGGATGGACAAGCCTGACACCAATCCGCACTAAAAAGGACTAAAACCTTTCCATCCTCCAATTCTTCACGCGAAGAAGGAGCTTCAAATGTTGGACCTTTTATAAGCTCCTGCCCAGATTCCAGAGTAGGCTCATCTTTAGCCTTCCTTGTGCAAGCCAAAGCAGCCCCTCCGAATACCGTCGCCAGAAAAAGTGCCAGTGCAACATCCCTACGGGATATACCAGTTTCATTGCCACTTATATTCTTAGAAGCCCCATCTAATTGTTCATGTTCAATGTTCATGACTCTAGGTCGATGACTTGGAAATAAATTCACTCATGTTTTGCACAGTTTCCTTGGTGGACCTGAAGGGATTCGAACCCTCTACCTCCTCGGTGCAAACGAGGCGCTC
>CAZHDA010000087.1:0-2025 GCA_964531125.1 uncultured Candidatus Peribacteria bacterium | reverse complement strand
CAGGAGATCGAAGATCCCGAGCTTGGCACAAAACGCACCCGCGCTCTTTACCGTGCAAAAGGCTATCCTGATGGCTGGATCGAGCAACGCATGCGTGGCATTGAAATCCGCGAAACTCTCACCGACGAATGGCGCAGAAGGAATGTCAAAGAAGGCAAAGACTACGCTATTTTGACCGCGGAAATCGCCAAAGCCACTTTTGGAATGACACCGGCGGCGGTATCGCAGGCGGCGCCAGAGAAAAACTGGAAGAAAGGATAGGGAAGAGGATAGTAACGAAGAAGAATCATTTAAAGATTGGCGAAAACAAAGCCAAACAGCTAAACTAAAAATAACCCATGTCTCATATGAACAACTCAGAATTAACAATTTTCGAAGATTACAACATTCGCCGCCACTACGACGAAAAGAATGAAAAATGGTATTTTTCGGTGATTGATATTGTTGCAGCCTTAACTAATCAGAAAGATTTTAAAAAGGCTCAAGGCTATTGGACAACTTTAAAAAATCGTTTAAAAAAGGAAGGAAACGAGTCTGTCACAAAATGTGACAAACTGAAATTAACCGCAGCAGATGGGAAAAAATACCTAACCGACGTAGCCGACGTAGAAACCCTTTTACGACTCATTCAATCAATTCCCAGCCCAAAAGCAGAACCTGTGAAACTATGGCTGGCAAAAGTGGGATATGAACGCATGCAGGAAATGATCGATCCGGAAAAATCCCTCAATAGAGCAAGAGAAAACTGGCAAAAACACGGCAGAAACATGAAATGGATCCAGCAGAGAATGCTCGGACAGGAAACCCGTAACAAACTTACAGACTACTGGAGCGGACACGGAATCAAAGAAGGAAAAGAATATGCAATCCTCACGAATATCATTCATCAAGAATGGGCTGACATCAGCGTCAAGGATCACAAAAAACTAAAAGGTCTAAAGACCCAAAATCTCCGCGATCACATGAGCGAAGCCGAACTGATCTTCACGGCTCTTGCCGAACTTTCCACAAGACAAATCGCCGAAAGCGTAAAGGCCAAAGGAATGCCTCGAAACAAAGACGCCGGCAAAAAGGGCGGTCAAGTCGCCAAAAAAGCCCGAATCGACCTTGAAGAAAAGACAGGAAAGAAAGTAGTAAGTGGGGAGAATTACTTGGGGATTGGCGAAAAAAGCAAAAAGAAGCTAAAATAGTCCCGGCGTTTGGAGGGTTCGCCCTCTCACGGCTTACACGCTGTAACCAAGCGCCGACAAAGAATCACCACGAAAAGAGCCCTTTAAGGTTCCGTCCTTACTGGGTGCTTTTTATGTATGCGCTATTTTTTAGAGGCCGGATTTTTTCGATTTTTTAGATAACTCGATAAGTTTATCTCTAACCACAATAGCCTCTTCTTGAGACAATCCGGGTATACATCCCTCGGCTTTGCCACTAGTCCCAGCAGTCTGAATTGATACAGTCGAAAGCCCTAAGATACGAGCAAGAAGAGTCCGATCTATGTCTACATTTTGAATTCTTTCGTAGGGAATAGTTGAATATTTTTTATAAATGACGCCCCTTTCGACATGAAAACAATCCTTTGATAAATCATAAAGATAAAAATGATAGGTTAATCTAGCCCAAACATAAGGGACAACAACAAACAATAAAATTCCTAGAATTAATACCAAAATCCCTGGCAAACCAATGGTTTCAAGATACTCAAAGAGAGCAACCAGTACCCACAAACCAAAGAAGATAAAAATAACAATCCACTTTACGAATGAAGACAGAAAAAACAACCAAACGGATTTTGAATTCAATTGTTGCATGATTTTTAATTAATTAACATCAAACAAATTATCATGATGAATAAGGAAATACAATCATTCACTCACACCCTCCTCCCATCCCACGCCCAATGTATCAGCACCTGCCTCTGCCGCGGGCGGCAGGCCCAGTTTCCCCGGTCGCAATTTCTCCGTATCTGCGCCACGTGCCGCGCGATCATCTTCCACCTCTTTATCTGCCTATCATCCTCATCCGGTAATC
>CAZHDA010000086.1:0-2070 GCA_964531125.1 uncultured Candidatus Peribacteria bacterium | reverse complement strand
ACGAGTCTCATCGGGAGCAAAATCGACGCGTTCAGTTCTTTGTCGAAGAAAAATAAATTTTTTTTAGATTTTCTTATGGGCACCTCTAAAAACTCAAATGTATGGTTCGACTACGCTCACCATGTCCCTATAGCTTATTGATTTCCTGGGTGGGACATCCTGAGCCTGTCGAAGGATCATTGAGAATCATGAGTTTTTAGAGGTGCCCTTATTTTGCGTTTCAATAAAAAGTAATTGCTACTTTTTTTCAGGTTCTTTAGACTCCTGAAAATTCATTTTTCAAATACTAAAAACAAGGAGTTTTTATGAGATCAAAAAAATTGGCCGTTTTACTTTTTATATTCACCGTTTTTTTATCCGAACCTTCCTTTGCCGCCAATGAATTTAAAAATGCAAATACTGAATGCGAGGCCGAAGCGATTGTAGCGAATGGTTACAGCGTTGCCTGTAAAAATTACACTTCCAGCTTGAACAATGAGGTAAGTTTTAGCGGAGGAATTTATCCGGATTGTGCGATAGCTGCTTATTCCACATCCGGAATCGCTGGAATAAATAACACTTCCGTTTTTTTGAATAAGGGGACAGTGGCTACCGCTTGTACGAATTCCGGAGATCAATTTAATAGCGCGGCAAATTATATCTTAAGCGGTATCAATGGAAGCGAGGTCATTGGAACTTTAACCGCAGGCATTTTGAGTGGTGATGTTTTTTCCGATATCGCTGTGAGTAACAATGATTCTGCTATCCGTTTTGTTGCGAGTGCCAGTAGTAATGGAGGCACTGGTACTATTGATCCGGCAACAACCAACAAAAACTGGTTTACTGCAGCAAATCAGACAGCAACGGCTTCCCTTATCATTGAAAGATCCATGGCACTTTTTGACTGTGACAATGACTCTGATTTGGATAATGCAGTTGCTTTTCTGCAAGGAGCCACATCTTGGGGATTTAATGTCATGCTGAACAACGGAACCGGGCTTCAGAATGCCTCTGGGCCTTATGGTGTCACTGTGAATACAGGCGTTACTCCCGCTCGTCCCCCTTCCATCGCCGTTGCAGATTTCAACAAAGATGGCGTGACCGATGTTGCCATGTCGATTGGAGATAACAGCTCAACAACAAACAAGATAGTGGTCTGTTTGAATGATAAAAATAATGTCACAGGAAAGGGAGAATGTACCTTTACGAATTGCTTCACCCAAAATGTTGGAAGCGACTATATAACTCCCGGGGCCACTTCGATTGTTGCCGGAGATTTTGATGGGGACGGAAATCCTGACGTCGCCATTAATGCTCCAAGCTTTGATGGACCAGAGTCGATTATCTATTATTTTGGAAATGGTTTGAGTGCCTTTGCCTTTTCAGCGACCCAAAGAGAGGCGTTGACCAATAGTACAGGAACCGGAAAAGTTTTAACCACCGGCTGTTTTAACAGCGATAATCGGGTGGATGTCGCTGTATCGGTAGACGGAGATGATGGAGATGGTAGCGGAATAGACCTTTTTGAGCTGGATACTGCCCGGGTTGCCACCAAGATTAATCTTACCTTTTCTGATCTTACCACGAGCGTAGGAGGAATTGACGCTGCCGATTTTGATCGTGGAGGTCGAGATGATATTCTCGTGACAGGAACAGACTTGGCGAGTGGACAACGCCACGCCTATATTTTCATGAATGCGCTGGGATCCGACCTTCCGACGGCAACCGCGACCATTCTTTCACAGAATGTTGTAGTCCAAAAGAACACCCCTGTGCAGTTGTCAGGTCAATGCAGTATGACCGATGGTTCGGTTTCTGATTTTACCTATCAATGGAGTGTCACAGGTGCAAATGCAGCCAACGCAACTCTTGCGAATGCGACAACCTTGACTCCGACCCTGACTGCGACCGAAGGAGGAAATTACCTGGTTCAATTGACCTGTACGGCGGTTTGTGGAAGCGTTTCGAGTACTACGATGACCGCTTTCATCTATCCTGCTTCCGACCAGGGAGGTTGTGTGAGCAACAGTCTTTCGCCTCTGTCCGGGCCGATGAGTATGGGAGGAATTCTTCCGTTGTTCTCTGCAGCCG
>CAZHDA010000085.1:0-2321 GCA_964531125.1 uncultured Candidatus Peribacteria bacterium | reverse complement strand
GAAACTTTCTCCGAAAGTTCTACAGGTTCTCCGGTGTAAATAAAACTGTATTGAGTGGAGGCGTAATCCGGAGCGATCATAGTTGTTGGCGCTACCGAGCTTGCAGAACTATCCGCGCTACTCATTTCTGCGGCTATTTTTTCCTCGGTTGCGGGAGCCGGCTCGGCCGCTGTTTCTGACCTGACTGCGTTTTCGGCGCCACCGCCGCCCAGTCCTGGTCCCGTGTTTTGATTTAGTGACGCGAGATTTCCAAAGGCGTTGTCGGCGACTTTTGTGACGCGTGGTTCGAAACTGATGAGTGGATTTGAATCTGTTTTTGAGTTTGAGAAAAAAGTGAATGCTCCGATACCGATGACGAGAGCGGTGACAAGCGTGCCGGAAAGAATCAGTTTGAAATTGTTCATAAAATTCAGATTAAATTTAAAAGTTGATTTTGATTCCTGACGAGCGAGCGAAAGCAGTCGGGTGCGGAGATTTCGTGCGAATGTTTCGTCAAATTTTGTGTTTGGGCGGGTTTCCAAAATATTTTTAATAATCTGGGCCAAACTCTTTTCATGGAGCTTGAGTTCGGGGTCGAGAGCGTATAGTTCCTCCAAGATTTTTTTAATGTTTTGATCCATATTTATGAGTGAAGAATTAACGGGATAAGAAGTAGTAAAGCGAGAGTTTCCGTGCCGCGGATTTCGGCTATGGCGCGGCTGAATGTTACTTTGCAACTTCCTTCGCTTTTGCCGAGGATGTCGGCGATTTCCTGATAAGAGAGCCCATCCCATAGGCGCATGATGATGATGTCGCGCTGTACTGGCTTAAGAGTTTTTAGATATTTTTTAACTTTTTCGAGTTGCATGTGTGTGTCTGTATCTTTTGGAATTTCAGTTTGAGAGCTTATGTCCCAGATGTCGTCGATGTTCAGGTTTTGTTTGAGAGTGCGGTAGTGATCGATGAGCGCGTTTTTTGCGATGCGATAAATCCACATTGAAAAATTGCCTTTTTCGGGATTGAAACTTTGAAAATTTTCCAGAGCCTTCATAAAAACTGTACTCGTGAGATCTTCCGCGGTTTCTTTGTGATGGGTGCGGTAATAGATATAGTTGTAAATCTTGCGGACATGCTGATCGTACAGCTGGCCAAATTGTGAATGAGCGTCGATGTTTTGTTGCATGTGGGGGGCGGGGTAAAGAGATATAGGCGCCTATAAAACTATGTCCCTGAAGTTAATACGAAAGCTTGAGGCAAAGGTAACAAGATTCTTTTGCATTGTAAAATCTGTATGCAGGGAATACTATTTTGTTTGAGTTATGAAAAAAATCCTTTATCTTGCGGTTTTTTGGGTTATTTTCTTTCAGGGCGTTTGTTTCGCTAGATTCTCTGATGTTCCAAGTATCCATGTCTATCGTGACGCAATTGAAGATCTTCAAAAGGTTGGCGTAGTTGAGGGATATTTTGATGGTACTTTTAGGCCAGATCAAAAAATAAATCGGGCTGAGTTTATAAAATTGTTAGTTGGGAATGCGTCGAAAATTTCATTTTATGATGTGCAAATAGGAGATAAATCTAATTGTTTTAAGGATGTTCATAATGAATGGTTTGCTAAGTATGTTTGTGAGGCCAAAGATTTGGGAATAATTCATGGCTACCTAGATGGTTATTTTCGACCGGAAAGAAATATTTCTTTTGTTGAGGCTAGCAAAATTATAGCGTTGATCTATAGGTCTCCAATTGACGATGGCCTAGATGACAACTGGTATCACAAATATGTTGAAGGGATTAATGCCCCACTTACTGTTTATTCTTTTGATCAAGAAATTACGAGAGGCGAAATGGCTGCTTTGGCTATTGGGAGCGGCCGTGTTCATGATTATGATGATTTGAAAAATCTCGACGATATGACTCGGGGAATGGTTTCGCTTGATGCTCAAAAGCTTACATTGCATAATTATTTAAAAGAATTATACGGTTACTCTTACCAGACGGATGAAAAAAAATTACCTTCAAATGTTGATATTTATTCTTTTGGAAAACTTTTTTCTGAATGGGATTATCAACTAGGAAGTCCAGATATCCCAGAATTATTTAGGGATAAAAATGGGATTTATCTCTATACTTCGTTTTATGGGTTTTTACCTTGGAGATCAGCCGAGAGGGAATTCTCTATAGATCCCGTGAGTTTTGAATTTATGACAAATTTGCCTTTTACTCATCATATGAAAGTTGGGGATGTACAGGAAAGTTTTGCTTATAATGATAAAGAGATCTGTAAATATATTAAGGCCAACTTTGTTGATATGTCTGCGGTAACCGATGTTGAGGAAAAGTTTATT
>CAZHDA010000084.1:0-2356 GCA_964531125.1 uncultured Candidatus Peribacteria bacterium | reverse complement strand
ATGTCTATGCACGTGATGTCGAAACCGTGTTTTTGAAAATAAAGAATATGTCTGCCCACTCCACATCCTATGTCTAAAACTTTTCCCTTTGCGTATTGGACGATTCGTTTTTCGGTTGGATAAAGTTTCTTTGTGAAATAAATTTTGAGACTGCCGGAATCGGTGTAATCATCATCGCGTCTTATGGTGCAGGGGTCTTTGCGATTACCTTTCCAGTAGCTGTATAAGGCTTTGCCAAACAGGTCTTTCATGTGGGGAGTATATCATAACAAAGTCCTGGTTGGCTGACGAAATCTGGGGAAAGTGAGTCTATATCGTTTTCTTGATTTCCTTTGGATTTTTGCTAGAATTTTTGCAGAAAAAGCTTTCGGCCGAGGTTTATAAGCCTCCATCTGGCGGGAAGTTTTTTCCTTTTGATCGAACTTCTGAAATTAATTTGGCAACATCGCTTCGTTTGAGATTTGCTTGCTTGGCAAATCTTCGGCTTTCTATCTGAACTTGCAAAAATTTTCTTGATTTTTTAAGTAATTTTGCTAGTATGGCGGCGAGGAGGACTTTCGGCCCGTGGTTTATACACCACAGCTAGCGGGAAGTCTTTTTCAATTGATAGGGAATATTGATATTAGCCATTTTTTGCCGGTGGGTTTTTGCTCTTTGATTTGGACGCGAAAAACAGTACCATCGCTAATTTGTCCTGTGAAACGATGTAATATCTCGGACTTTTTGTTTGGATTTTCTTTTGAGGTTGGTTCGAACTTGGATTTTTGAATTAATTCTATCGCGCATGGATAAAGCTTGATTCTTCGCATCAAATCAGCGAAGTTTCTTTTTTCGAACAGGTGGCTCCAAAATAGGTCTAAGAAGATTTTGTCCTTTTTGAAATATGCTGATCGGATGTAGGGCTTTCTTTTGCTTTTTCGTTTGATCTCCTGATATATGGCAAAAGCTTTTCTTCTGACTTCCCTGTAGTTAGTTCCCGGGAGTTTGCCTGATTTGGTTTTGTAGGCTTGCATGATGTAAAGAAAAAGCTCTTTCGAATAGAAAGAGCTTTTTCTCGTCACCCAGGAGATACGAGTTCTATTAGAGAGTAGGAGGGTTTGGAGATGTAGTCAAATTTTAGAAGCGAAAAGGCGGGGTTTCGTTTAGTGGAAGGGGAGGAATGTGTTGACGAAGGTTGTTCGACAAAAGCTTATTTCAGTGTCCGTTTTTTAATTCTCTCCCGTTTAGGAATTGATACAAATATCTCTTTAACCTTTTTTATCGGAAGAAGATGTTCGAAGTGCAAAAGAGAAAAATGTATTTGGATGAGCGAGTGTTAAAAAATTCCCGGCGACCATGGTTTTTCAAGTTTAATTATCATTTTTGTCGTATCTTTGCACACTATCGCTTGGAAATCTTCTTCGAATCTGCAACCATACGAGCAATCGAAACCATCATTAGGATTGTTAGCTATAAGATCTTTGCCCCAATTCAGACAATTTTGTATTGATGTGAATCTCGGTGCTTTTTCGAGTGCGGCTTCTTGAGCAATTGCACTATAATTAGATTCCTGATTTTTGTAGTAAAAACCTAGCCATTCAATATCTGGGGCGCTCGAGGTTGTAATACCGCTACAACCTGCGAGCAATAGCGTGCAAAGACTTAGGAGAAATAACTTTTTCATATTGTTGAGTTAGTGGATTTTAGCGAATGAACTGGCTAGTCCACTATATGCTGCGAAGCGGCCAAACACTAGCAAATATGGGTGATCGAGCGTAAAAATTATTTACAGGTTCCTTTCGACGCAATAGCAAAAACCCCCGTCATAACACCAGAACTTGTTCTAGCGAATACGCCTGTGTTTGTGTCAATTGAGATCGTATCTATGCCCCCGGCACTAGCTATTAATTGTAATACAATAATATTTAATTTTTCATATATCTTATTGAATTCTTGTGAGCCAACTTCAAAAATAACACGTGGCATTGTATCGTTTAATGCTGATAAGGAAAATTTATCCCCTATGTTTTCAGGATTGGATGAAGTAACGGTTTCGCATACTAGTTCATTTTCCATTTTGAAGTCTTGACTCCCCACGATACTTTCATCTTCTAAGGAGGTGTTTTTGCTGTTGCATCCTATTAGAACCAGTATGGATGTAATTATTACAAAAAAATTTTTCATATTTTTTTTGAGTGTTAGGTTCCCTAACTCGCTTCTCTTCTCGTCCCCTACTTCTTCTTCTTTTTCTTCTCCTTCTCATCCACCACCTCGGCTTCCACGGGTTCGTCGGATTTCTCCTCTTTCTTATAGACCTTCGTGCCGTCGTCTTCGGGTTTGGCGTCGGAGGAAGCACCTGCGTTTTTGTACATCTCTG
>CAZHDA010000083.1:0-2445 GCA_964531125.1 uncultured Candidatus Peribacteria bacterium | reverse complement strand
TTTCTCTATCGCCTTTTTAGCCGCATTTTCATCAACAAAATGTGCGCCGACAGACAACACATTCGCGTCGTTATGCACTCTCGAAAGCTCTATGATTTGATCCTCGTGCCCATAATAAACCACCGCCCTTATCCCACGAACTTTATTGGCCGCGAAAGCTTCACCCTGTCCCGAGTGTCCAAACACGATCCCAAAATTTCCGCTTCCCGCCGCCACTTTTTCCGCGCACGGAATTATAAAATCCGGATAATCGTCTGTTCCTTCAAAACTTGCCGGCCCTACATCACTCACTTCAAAACCTTTCTCTATCAAAAACTTTTTCACCTGCTCTTTCCTCTCAAAGCCTGCATGATCGGAAGCTAAATAAATCATAGGGTGGGGGATTTAATAAATGGGGTGAACTATGGGGCTCGAACCCATGACCGCCGGGACCACAACCCGGTGCTCTACCAACTGAGCTAAGTTCACCATGGTAACGCGTAAATTTTACGGGCGAAGTGCGGAAAACTCAAGCCTAATAAAAAACTCTCCCCGCTTGGGGGAGAGCCTTATGTTAGCATTAGGAGTGTCAACGCCCTAGAAAAGCCTCAAACGCCCTATTCTAACTTTGCTACCACCTCCGCAAGCGAAGATGAAAGCGTTAGTTATTATAAACACCCTGCAGCAAAAGTCAAATCAATTTTTAGGCCGCCAAATCTTTTGAAGATTTTTCACGGCCAACATACCATTTGTTCAGAGCCGTGGTGATTTCCTTGGCCGACAGGCCCAGTTTTTTATAGAACTCAACCCATCCGGCATTGTTTAGAATGGTAGTATCGAAAATATCCCAATTTCCGTCGAAATCTATCCTTTCCCCATCCACGGAAAACGGCTTATCTCCTTCACCTTTTTTATCTTTCAATACATCGGCCACCTTGTTTACGAAATTTGCCAGCGCCACCGCTTCCGCAAAATTCAGTCCTTTTGCTATGCCTTCAATTTCCCATTTTTTACCATCAGCTTTTAACGTCAACTTTTGTTCGCTCTCCAGTCTTTTTACCTCTATTGTATCCCTGTCTAAAATTTCACAATCCAAATGAGTCCAGCCGGTTTTGCTCTTCATGTATGCGATTGAAAGTTGGTAATTTGCAAAAAGCTGTTCATCGGGCAGATTGCGGTCAATTTCTGCCGGATTAAATTCTTCTGGCGCGCCAAAAACAACCTCTTGGCTAAGGGTTTTTTCATCGAGTTCAACAGTCTTAACACCGTCCGATACCTTGATAGACATCACTTCGCCTTTTTTCATGTGATATTCCTCAAATCCGAGAGCTCCATCTCGCGTCAGCTTGAAATGGATGTCGGCAATCGATTCCAATATTGCCATTTTTTCTGCGTCATTCATTGTTTCCGGAGTTTTTCCGGAAGCCAAAATTGCGTCATTGAAAGCTTTTTCGCTACGCTCATCCAGAAACTTTATTTCTGAAATTGCATTCCCGCCACGCGCCTTCAGCATTTTGTGAACGGCAAGAGATTTATTGATAACCACGTACAATTCATAGCCATCTTTTGCCATCCAAGCCAGCATGCCGGCCTGAATCAAAACTGTAACGATTTGAACACCTGGTACCGCGTCCCCCGGAGTTATGCTCGCTGTAACCGCTCCTTTTACGCCAGTTTTCAGTGCCAGCTTTTCAAAAAATTCCATACCCACAAATTTCCCCAGCCTCTTGAATGCGCTGGCCTCAATCTTTTTTGCCATCACGCCGCTCATGGATTCCACCGCGCCTCTTACGGCCTGCTTCTCCATCGCCTTTGGGACAGCCTTTAGCGCCATTTTGCCAAGTGACCTTGCTCCAGCTTTTTCAAAAACCTGAGAAAGTTCAACTCCGAGATGCTGAGATCCGGCAAATTTCAAATGCTTTTCAATGAGCTCACTTAACGGTTCTGTAAACCCCATCGCGCCGCCTATTCCACCTATCAAATCTACAATCATGCGTGCCTTTGGTGACAAATTTTTGCCAATTAAATCAGCGGCTTTTAAGCCTGCTGTAGCCGAAGCCAGTCCTGCGGCAGTTTCCACCAAGGCCTTTTTTTTATCATCGGAAGTATGAAGATGATACAAAATTGCCACCGAAGTAGCTGCTCCAAAAGCTTTTTCCAGTGACCCAAGTTTGGCCAACAGCTTGGGATCGGCAATCCCTTTTTCTCTGGCAAGCTTCAACGTCTGTTTGCCGGCCTTTATCTCACCTTCCCGACTGCCGACGCCATGCCCTACATTATCCAAAAACTCTTTCGCGTCCTTGGCGATTTCTGGAGAAAAAAGTTTGGAAGGATTCATAGCACCCAAAAAGGAAAATCCCAATAGCGCGTTCAGTTTCCCGCCCAGACTTTTTAGCCAGCCTTTCACCACATCTTTTTTTAAATAGAGAAGTATTGAAACACCTGCCATCACTAGCCCCGCCACGG
>CAZHDA010000082.1:0-2465 GCA_964531125.1 uncultured Candidatus Peribacteria bacterium | reverse complement strand
TCATCCTCGGCCTTGAGCAAGGCCTTTTCGCCCTCGTCATCGCATACGCCGTGGGCGCTATTTTTTCCATCTTCCTCCTCCTCACAAAAAAAGCCACCCGCAAAACCGCTATCGCCTTTGGGCCTTTTCTGATCATCGGCCTCACAACCATGATCTTTTTCGGCGAAGAAATTATGAATTTTTACTTCCGATAGCCCTTAATTTTAAAATATGTACAAACTTGTCTTGCTCCGTCACGGCGAAAGCATCTGGAACAAAGAAAACCGTTTTGCAGGATGGACCGATGTTGACCTGTCAAAACATGGAATATCAGAAGCAAAAAAAGCGGCAAAACTTTTAAAAGACAAAAATTTTAGTTTTGACATTGCATATACTTCAGTCCTTAAACGAGCCATCCGGACGCTCTGGATAGTTCTGGACGAAATGGGCCTAATGTGGATTCCGGTTCAAAATTCTTGGCGCTTAAACGAGCGCTTCTACGGAGCGCTTCAAGGGCTAAACAAACTCGAGACAGTAAAGAAATTTGGCGAAGAACAGGTCAAAATCTGGCGCCGAAGCTACGACACCAGACCACCATCACTCACCAGAAAAGATTCGCGTTTTCCAGGAATGGATCCACGATACAGGGATTTGAAAAAAAACGAACTACCTCTCTCGGAATGTCTGAAAGATACGGTAAAAAGATTCTTGCCCTATTGGAAAAATGAAATAGCTCCGGCAATAAAAGCAAATAAAAAAGTAATGATCGCCGCACATGGCAACAGCCTGCGGGCACTGGTGAAACATCTCGATAAAATCCCGGAAAAAGATATCGTAGAATTAAACATTCCAACCGGAATCCCACTCGTTTACGAACTTGATGATGACTTAAAACCAATTAAACACTATTATCTCGGAGATCCCGCGGAAGTGGAAAAAGCCATAAACAAAGTTGTAAATCAAATCAAAAAATAAATGAAAGCAGTTATCCTCGCCGGCGGTGGAGGCAAACGCCTCTGGCCGCTCTCCACAGAAGCCGTCCCAAAACAATTCCAAAAACTGGTCTCCGATAAAACCATGCTGGAGGAAACTCTCGATCGTCTGGATTTCCTGAAACCTTCCGACATTTATCTTTCCATCAACAAAAAACATTTTGACCTCGTCCGCAAACTCGCTCCAAAAATTCCAACAGAAAATATAATCATCGAACCGGCCCTCCGCGATACAGCACCTTGTATCGGGCTTGCTGCAGCCATCATCGAAAAAAACCACCCAAAAGAAGTCATGTGCGTCATCTACGCCGACCATCTCATCAAGAACAAGAAAGAATTTCAAAAGAAACTCAAGCTCGCGGAACAAATCGCCAAAAAAGAAAACACTTTAAACATCGTCGAAGTTCCCGCCAAAGAAGCAAACACAAACTTCGGCTATGTGAAACTTGGCAAAAAAATCTCCAAAGATGTATTCAAAGTATCCGCCTTTATCGAAAAACCCTCTCTCGAAGACGCAAAAAAATTCGTCAAATCCAAAAACTATCTCTGGAATACCGGTATTTATGTCTGGAAAGCCAAAATACTGCTGGACCAATACGAAAAATATCAGCCAAAAATCTACGAAAAACTCCTAAGAATCAACTCAAACACCATTCAAAAAATCTATCCGACTATCGATAAAATTTCCATAGATTACGCCATCATGGAAAAAGTAGACCCCAAAAAAATCCGCATAATAAAAGCCGAACTTGGCTGGTCGGACATCGGCACTTTTGAAGCCATCTGGCAGGAACTGGCCAAAAATAAAAACTCAAATATCACCCGCGGCAAAGTAAAAATGCTCAACTGCGAAGGCTGTCTGCTCTACAACGACACCGAAAAACCCCTCATCGTAGCCGGCCTGAAAGACCAGATCATCGTCCAAACCAAAGACGGCCTCGTAACCTGCGAGAGAAAGGACAGCAAAAGAATAAAGGAGCTGGTCTAGGAAATCCAACATATTAGTTTGCTCCAGCATTTTGAGATCTCGCTCTTACAACAGCGTGAATACCGCGCCTGTATGCCTGAACAGAATTACCTTCACCACTATCAAAAACTTTCGCCAATCTCTTCAAAAGATCAACAGGAGACTCCCCGTCTTCATCAATAACACTATTATTCTCATCACATAAATGAACATGCGGAATAGCGGTGCTTCCATCCATCAAAAGTCGTACACCACTATCCACAAAATGTAACCATATGACACGATGATCACCATCAATTCTTCCCGTACAAACAACCTTCCCGATTTCACCGATATCTTGCTCAGTACCATCATCTGGAAAAGCATCACTCAAAAGTTGATATTCCTGTTGAGATAAACCCAAATACAATCCCTCTCCATCTTCAAGGTCAAAAGCCTCAGCCCCCATATTACCTAGACCACTCATATTAATTAATTAAAAGATAATAGGAAATTATAACACATCAGACTCAAAAGTCAACCCTCTC
>CAZHDA010000081.1:0-2532 GCA_964531125.1 uncultured Candidatus Peribacteria bacterium | reverse complement strand
CTGGGTCTGATCGGTGTTTTCCCTGGCCTCATGCTACTCGGACTAAATCTCTCCTTCCCGGCTTTTCTCGGAGTCGTAGCCCTATGTGGAATCGTGGTAAACAATGCGATCGTTCTCATTGACCGGATAAATGAAAATAGAGGCAATGGCATGGAATTCAAAAAATCCATCGCAGAAGCCTCAAACTCCCGCTTCCAGGCAATTTTCCTTACGACTTTAAGTAATATCGTCGGCCTCCTCCCACTCGCCTTGAGCAACGAATTTTGGGCCGGACTTGGCTTTTCAATCATCTTTGGACTGACCTTTTCCACAGTCCTTACGCTCATAGTCATCCCGACTCTTTACTATATCTTTGAATCAAAAAAAGCTCTAAAATACAGCGCGGAATAAACAAAATTCATGCGTTACGCCGAGATCCTTTTTCCACAAAAAGTAGGCACCCTTACTTATTCCGTTCCTGAGAATTTAAACCCGCAGGCGGGCGATTTGGTAAAACTCGCACTCCGAAAAAAAAGCACCCAAGGCCTTATCTTGGAGATACATGATAGAAAACCGGATTTTAAAACAAGCCAAATAGAGGAACTACTACTTGCAACACCGATTCTTCCACCATTACAACTCAAGCTTCTTCAATGGCTCTCCAAAACTTATTTTTGCCCGCTATCACAATGCCTCAAGCTTTTTATCCCAAAAAGAATTTTTCAAAACAAACCAATCAAAACTCGCAAGAAAAAAGCTGAACAAATAAATAGAACTCCGCTTAAAAAACTCACGCCTTCACAAGACAAGATATTCGCTGAAATAAGAGACTCTACGAAGAACAATTTTTTAATACAAGGTGTCACGGGTTCGGGCAAAACCGAAGTCTACACCCGTCTCGCCGAACACTACATTAAACAAGACAAACAAGTCCTCATTTTGGTACCTGAAATTTCACTAACTCCACAGATTATAGAATATTTCGAAAGCAGCCTCGGCCTGTCGGCCTCGGCCGTGCATAGCAAAATTGCCGAAGGCGAGAGAAACGATTCATGGCAACGCATTCACTCCGGCGAAGCAAAACTCATCATCGGCTCCCGCTCGTCAATTTTTGCGCCATTCAAAAATCTCGGACTTATAATTATCGACGAAGAGCACGATTCATCTTACAAACAAGACAAAAGTCCTCGCTACCTCATCCACCGGGTTATAGAAGAAATTCAAAATATAGATCCAAAGATCAAAGCGGTTTACGGCAGCGCAACGCCATCCATCGAAACCGCCATCAAGCTCAAAGACACAACTCTACGCCTCGAAAGCCGTATCTCCGGCACAGCGCTTCCGGACACAGAAATCATCGATCTCCGCGAAGAATTCCACAAACACAACTACTCGATTTTTAGTGAACGCCTCCGCGAAGAAATCCTCCGCATTCTCGCCCAAAAAGAACAAGCCATCCTCTTTCTAAATCGTCGCGGTAGCGCCTCATCCGTGGTTTGCCGCGATTGCGGGATCGCCGTCCGCTGCGCAAATTGCGAAGTCCCTCTCACCTACCACGCCAAAACTTACGGCTCCCCGACTCTCGTCTGCCATCACTGTGGCGCACTCTCAAAACCTCCAACTACTTGTCCCATCTGCAAAGGCCCAAACATCCGTTATCTCGGCATCGGCACACAACGAATCGAGGAAGACCTAAAAAGAGAATTTCCCGAAGCCCGTGTCCTGCGCGCCGACAAAGACACCACCTCAAACCGCTACGGCTTCGAAAAAATCTACCGCGACTTTCGCGATCACAAAGCCGATATTTTGATCGGCACACAGATGATTTCCAAAGGCCTCGACCTGCCAAATGTAAATCTCGTAGGCATTGTCCTCGCAGACATAGGGCTAAACATTCCGGATTTCCGCAACACCGAAAGAAATTTCCAGCTCACAACTCAAGTCTCCGGCCGTGCCGGTCGCGCAGAAAAACAAGGCAAAGTTATAATTCAAACTTACAATCCCGATAACCTCGCCCTCGAGTTCAGCAAAACACAAAACTACGACGAATTTTTTAAATACGAAATCACTCAAAGAAAGCTTCTAAAAAATCCGCCGTTCTCTCATCTCGCAAAAATCCTGATCCTCGACAAAACCCTTTCCCAAGCCAAAAAGAGGGCCGAAGAAATAGCGGAAATCCTGGAAAAAGCAAATCCGGAAGCCGAAGTAAATTTCTATCCCGCCTATCTCACCCGCCTCCGCAAACAGTTCCGCTACATCGTATTGATAAAAAGTTTCTCAACCGAAGCTCTAAATAAACTATTAGAAAATTTACCAAAAGAATATATAATGAACGCAGATATCAGAATTGATATCGATCCACTCACAACAACCTAATGAAAAGAATTCTCTCCGGCGTTCAGCCTAGCGGCAAAATTCATCTCGCAAACTACCTCGGCGCAATCCGCCAGCACATCGAAATGCAAAAGGATTTTGAATGTTTCCTCTTTATCGCCGACCTCCACGCCCTGACCACAGTCCGAAACGCCGAGCAGATGCGCACTCTCACTCACG
>CAZHDA010000080.1:0-2694 GCA_964531125.1 uncultured Candidatus Peribacteria bacterium | reverse complement strand
GTTTGTTTGGGTCATTTTTTTTCTTAAAATCCTGGTCGCCGAGGGCCTGCTCGTGAAGAGCGGTGCCGGCAATAACCATGGGAAATACATGTTCGTCGGGATCGACTTTGAAATTTATGAGGGCCGGGCCTTTGACTTTGCGGGCTTCCGCGATGGCTTTGACAGCTTCGGCTTCGGTCGTGGCGCGGAAGCCCTTGATTCCGAAAGCTTCGGCAAGAAGGACGAAGTCCGGGTTTTTTAGATCTGAGTGAGAGATATTTCCACCGAAAAGAAGATTCTGCCATTGGCGAACCATTCCTAAACTGTTGTCCTCCATGATGACGATGCGGATTGGAAGGTTGTGCTCGGAGATCGTGGCGAGTTCCTGAACATTCATCATGAAACCGCCGTCGCCGGAGATGGACCAGACTTCGCGATCGGGCGCGCCGAAGGCAGCGCCCATCGCGGCCGGTAGACCGTAGCCCATGGAGCCGAGGCCGCCGGATGAGAGATGTGAATTTGGGTTTTTGAAACGGTAGAAACGGCCTGTCCACATTTGGTGGCGGCCGACATCGGAAGCGACTATTGCTTCGCCATCGGTGGCGTCGGAAATCATTTTTATGATGCGGGGCTGGGAAAGAAATTTGCTGTTGTGAACAGGGTTTAGAGTGAAGTCCAAAAAGCCATATTTGGTTTTTAGTTCGGCAATGCGCGAGCGCCAAGACGGGAAGGCGTGCTTTTCAGTGAGTGCGATGGCGCGAGCGAGGATGTCCCTTGCATCCCCATATAGCGCGAGAGCCACTGGGATATTTTTATTTACTTCGGAAGGATCAATTTCTATATGAATGAATGTTTTGTTTTTTATAAATTCGGAAAGCTTGCCCGTGATGCGATCGTCAAAACGAATACCGATTCCTATAACAAGATCTGCTTCTGCAACCGCGTAATTTGCTATGGCGTCTCCGTGCATTCCCATCATCCCACACCAGAGTGGATGCCCCTGCGGGAAAGTCCCAAGCCCGAGAAGAGTGTTTACAACCGGAATATCTTGATGTTCCGCAAATTCTACAAGTTCTTTTTCTGCACGAGAAAGCTCGACACCGTGACCGGCGATAATCAGAGGTTTGATATTATTTTTCGAGAGAAGTTCGTTGATTTTTTTTATTTCGGAATCCGCGCTGATTTGTGGAATTGGAATATATCCCGGGAGATCCATTTCCGGATTTGGATCCGGAATAGCTTTTGTAAGCCAAGCGTTTTTTGCGAGATCCACATGCACAGGACCCGGACGACCGGTGGAAGCGATATAAAAAGCTTCTTTCAGAACTCTCGGAATATCTTTGGCATGATTTACAAAATAGCTGTGTTTTACAACCGGCATAGACATACCTATGACATCCGTCTCCTGAAAAGCGTCCGTGCCGATGAGCTCCTCCGTAACCTGTCCTGTGATGTAAACAGTAGGTACGGAATCCATCATGGAATTTGTAATTGAGGTCATGAGATTTGTCGCGCCCGGGCCTGAAGTGCCGAGAGCAACTCCGACCTTTCCCGTGACACGGGCGTATCCATCCGCCGCAAATCCACCACCCTGTTCCTGACGCGGAAGAATGTGTTTAATTCTGTGACCGTATTTATTTATCTTGTCATAAAGTGGGAGAACAACGCCGCCCGGAATTCCAAACATGATGTCCACGCCCTGATCGGCCAGAGCTTCACAGAAAATTTCGGAACCCAGTTTTTGCTTATCGTCAGACATGATTATTTTTGATTTTCCGGTCTAAGTGACCGTACGGTTTTTCCGGCCTGCCACATTTCCGAATTTGCAATTTGATCCAGCTCGGCCTGTAATTTTTTACGATAATCGGGATCGGCGTTTGCTTCGAGAGTGATGCGGGTTTCTGTCCCGTTTTGGACACTTTCATAAAGAGCATCAAATACCGGTTTCGCGGCTTCTTTGAAACGACCTTTCCAGTCTAGAGCACCGCGCTGAGCTGTAGTAGAACAGTTTGAATACATCCAGTCCATGCCGTTTTTTCCAATGAGCGGATAGAGACTTTGTGTAGCTTCCTCCACGGTTTCGTTGAAAGCTTCCGAAGGGCTGTGACCGTGTTTACGAAGCAATTCGTACTGGGCTTCCATAAGTCCGGCAATAGCACCCATGAGGACTCCGCGTTCACCGGTGAGGTCACTCAAAACTTCTTTTTCAAATGTGGTTTCAAATAAATATCCGGATCCTACGGCAATACCGAGAGCAATAGCAAGATCGCGGGCTCGACCCGTGGCATCTTGAAAAACAGCGAAGCTGGAATTTATTCCACTGCCATTCAAAAAATTATCACGGACAGATTTGCCGGAACCTTTTGGAGCAGCGAGTACCACATCAATATCTGCAGGAGGAATAACGCCGGTTTGGTCCTTAAATACAATCGAAAAACCATGCGAAAAATAGAGTGCTTTTCCTTTTGTAAGATGCGGCTTGATTTTTTCCCAGAGCATTTTTTGTCCTGCATCGGAGAGAAGATACATGACTACCGTCGCCTTTTCAGCTGCCTCTTCCAATTCAAAAAGAGTTTCATCGGGAACAAATCCGTCGGCTACCGCCTTGTCCCATGAGTCGGAATTTTTGCGTTGGCCTACTATAACTTTGAAACCCTGATCGCGCATATTCAGCGCCTGACCCGGACCTTGGACCCCATATCCCAGAATGGCAAT
>CAZHDA010000079.1:0-2698 GCA_964531125.1 uncultured Candidatus Peribacteria bacterium | reverse complement strand
GTCATAGTGATAATTGGTTAACCCTGGACATGGGGACAGTTTAGCATCTAAATATCGATAAAAAAATATCCAAACAAAATTCTCTTGACCGGGGATTTATTACGCAGTATATTCGACGCATGCAAATAAAAACGGTTAAGCAAGTTGCACGCGTAGCCGCCGGCTACACCTTTAGAAAGGCAATAAAAGGCAGTCCCGACGGCCAAAGCAGGGTAATCATGGCAAAAAATATTAACGAACATGGGGCCATAAACTACGAGGATCTGACAAATATCAGCGATATACCGAATCGCTCAAATGCATTAGTTGAAAATGGAGATGTCTTGCTGTCATCACGAGGAGTTTTCCGAGCAGGAGTTTTTTGGGACAAGATGGAAAGTGTAGTTGCCGCATCATCCACATTCATTTTAAGAGTAAAAAATACAGAGGTTGTACCCGAATACGTTGCTATTTATCTCAATTCAGAGGCCGGCCAAGCTGGTATTCAAAAAATCCTTACGGGTAGCACGATCAAAACCATACTTCGCAAAAGTTTAGAAAATTTAAAAATACCAATCCCGGCACTTTCCATTCAAAAACAGATAATTAACATCAGTCAGAATATCCAAAAAAGAGAAGCATTACTAAATAAAAAAATAAACCTCAGCAAAAACATTGCGGAGGGAGCTATAAAAAAACTTTTAACAATCTAAACAATGACAGAAACAACGCAAGAACATCTCAATAAAGTCCTTTGGGACGCTGCGGATTCATCACGGACATCCTTGGACGCAAGCGTATATAAGGATTATGTCTTGGCCATGCTATTTTTCAAATACCTAAGTGATCTGGTCAAAAAAGAACACGCAAAACTTAAAAGTAGATTTGGTGACGACGAGAGCCGTATCCAGGAAAAAATGAAGTCGGGACGTTTTTATCTGCCACCAAATACATCCTTTGATTATATTTATGGAATTCAGGAAAAAGACGAAATCGGGCAGGAGTTAAACAAGGTTTTGCAAAGAATCGAGGATAACAACAAAGGGAAGCTCGAAGGCATCTTTAGCGGCTTAGACTTCAATTCGGAGTCAATTCTTGGCAAAGTCGAGCAGCGAAACAAAATGATCCGCCACCTCATCCACGACTTCCACAAGATTGATCTCAGCAACATGGACGATGACGTGATTGGTAATTCATATATGTACATGATTTCCAAGTTCGGATCTCAGGCTGGCAAAAAAGCTGGAGAATTCTTCACGCCGCGCCATGTTTCCAGATTACTGGCAAAACTTGCCCAACCCAAAGATGGAGACCGAATTTGTGATCCTGCGTGTGGCTCCGGAGGACTTCTTTTATTGGCCGGTGAAGAAATTGAAAAACAGGACTCAAAAAATTACGCCCTATACGGACAGGAAAGCACAGGCTCAACCTACCAGTTGGCCCGTATGAATATGTTTTTGCATGGCAAAGATTCTGCACGACTGGAATGGGGCGACACGCTAAATAATCCTCTTCTTGTCGAAGATGATCGCCTGATGAAATTTGACCTTGTGATCGCAAACCCACCCTTCAGCCTAAAAAAGTGGGGAGCGGAAAACGCTGAAAATGACAAATACAATCGTTTTTTCCGAGGAATTCCACCAAAAGACAAAGGAGATTTCGCTTTCATCACTCATATGATTGAAACCGCCAAAACGAAAAGTGGCCGGGTTGCGGTTATCGTACCGCACGGAGTTTTATTTAGAGGCGGAGCAGAAGGGAAAATCAGACAGTCACTTATTGAGGAAAATATTGTTGATGCAGTCATAGGACTCCCAGCCGGCCTTTTCCAAACCACAGGTATCCCTGTCGCCATTCTGATAATCGACAGATCACGAGAAGAAGGCGGGAAAAATGAAAAAAAGAAAGATGTCCTTTTCATCGAAGCCTCAAAAGAATTCAAGTCTGGCAAAGCCCAAAACACGCTTAGTTCGGAAAATATTGAGAAAATCTACAACACCTATGCCAAACGCGAAGAACTTGAAAAATTCTCCCGCAAGGTAATGCCGAACGAAATCAAAGAAAACGACTATAACCTGAACATCACAAGGTACGTGGACACTTTTGAGGAGGAAGAAGAAATCGATATCTCTGCCAACCTCGCTGAACTCAAAAAACTGGAACCCGAACTCGAAAGACTCGAAAAGGAGATGGAAGGACATTTGAAGACACTAAATATTTCTTAACATATTTAAAATATGAACGACAATTTAACACCCATATCTGCGAACAAAAGATTCGAAGATATCAAAAAGATAGATCAAGATGGTATAGAATACTGGGAAGCCAGGGAATTAATGGCCATACTCGAATATAGCGAATGGCGTAATTTTCTAAAAGTCATCAAAAAGGCGGAGTCTGCCTGTAAATTGAGTCAACAAGCCATCCCTGATCACTTTGTTGATATCAACAAAGTGATAAAAGGCGGTAAAGGAGCAGAACAGTCAATCCCGGATTTTAAGCTCTCAAGATATGCCTGCTACCTTATCGCTCAAAATGGAGACTCAACCAAAGAACCAATTGCCCTGGCGCAAACATATTTCGCGACTCAAACCAGAAAACAAGAAATATTTGAGACATTAACGGAAGATCAGAAAAGACTTATGACCAGAGATGAGGTTACAAGCCACAACAAAAAACTTTTTAAAACTGCTCAAGATTCAGGAGTGAGAAATTTCGG
>CAZHDA010000078.1:1202-2751 GCA_964531125.1 uncultured Candidatus Peribacteria bacterium | reverse complement strand
AGATAAATTAATACAAAAGTATGGCGGAAGAGGTAACAAAAGCTGTGCCGGAAACACCGAAAGAGGACAAGCCAAAAGAAGGTGGATTTTTGAATTGGCTTAAGAATTTTTTTAGTGGAGACAGGGAGGGCGTGCAGGATGCCGCGGCTGATAATTTGGCAGAATCAAAAGAAACAAAGGATGCGAAGACTTTGATTGATGTTGTCCAAAACAAACTGGGTATACCGGGAAAGCTCGAGAAGATTTCGCCGCTGGCGACTGAGGTTATCGCGGCGGTTGATATAAAAAACGGGCATGAGGGGACATATGCTGATATAGACAAGTTTTTTGATGAGCGACTTCCTGTCGTGATCAAGGCTTTGGAAAATAACGATAAATATAAGGAAGTCACCAAGGTTTTTAGAGAAACAGGGCTTGCGGCAGGGCTTGAGGGTGTTTCGCCGGAGGCTTTGCAGGGGGCTGCGGTTGCTATGGCGAAAACTTTTTTTATGGGCAAAATCAACGAGGCTTTGAAAGCGAAAGATTATAATCATCAAATCGTCAAATTGATGAAGGATACGAAATTTTCTTTCAAATTTGCCGAGGATGGTTCGGTAACTTTGAATTTGCCGAAGGATTTTGAGGCGCAATACGAGAGTGTGAAGAAGGGTAAAGAAGCTGTAGCTGTGCCGGACATGACCGATGAACAAAAAATTGAAAACGCAAAAAGCGGATTTATAATTTCCGGATTTGTCGGAAATGCTTTGAAGGATGATTATTTCAAAGAAAAGAGCGGTGTTGGAGATTTGTCGACACTAGATGATGCAAAGAGGAAAGAACTTGAAGAGGGATGGAAAAAGGATGAAAAGGAATGGTGGACAAAAGTTGTAAACGGGCAGCACTGGACGAGCTATATTTACAGCTTTATTTGTTATGTCACCAATGGCGAAAGCTATCCGTGGGCGCAGGAGCCGTATGAAAGATTCAGAAATGAAATGGTGAAACAAGGTGGTTTTATGGGCAAGCTGATTACGAGTACTGAAACTCTTGCCAAGCCTTTGGCCGCTTCTGTGGGCAAGGAAAGGGCTCGTGGAGAGAGTATGAAAATGGATAGCGGAAAGGCTTTGGAGGCATGGAGGCCGCTTGAGACCGCCGAGGATAAATCTCCGTATTATTTCGTGGATAAAAATCCGGCTGGGCAAGTGTCTTCTTTGGAACTTGACGGTGAATTTAAGATGCCCGCGGGATCCGAAGGGCAATATAAGGCTATGGAAGTGGTGATTCCTGAAATTGCCGGCTTTGTTAAATTTCCAAAAGAGATGAAAGGCATAGTGGATAGTGAAAATGTCGAAGCTGTTTCGACAAAAACATTGGGAAGGGGTAGATATCTTGTCCGTGGAAGTCTGGAAAAGGGAACCAGTTTCCCTACCGGAACGCAGATGCGACTTTTGACGGCTGAGGAGGCTGATCAAAAAGTGAAAGAATGGAAAGATGCGAAGGGTGATAAAAAAGTGGAGGATAAAAAAGAGGAAAAGCTGACTGAAGATGCGAAGCCGGAAGCCGATGCTCC
>CAZHDA010000078.1:0-1102 GCA_964531125.1 uncultured Candidatus Peribacteria bacterium | reverse complement strand
GCGATTTTGCGCGAACATTACGCGCATCTTGCGGATAAGCCGTTTTTCCCCGGGTTGGCAAAATTTATGCAGAGTACGCCTGTGGTTGTGATGTGTTGGGAGGGGTTGGAGGTCGTAGATGCGGTGCGAAAAATCACCGGAATCACAAAGGCCAGACAGGCTGAGGCGGGTTCTATTCGTGGAGATCTGGCGATGAGTGTTTCCTGTAATGTGGTGCATGCTTCTGACAGCGTGGAAAATGCTAAAAAAGAAGTGAAAAGATTTTTCAACGAAGACGAGATTTTTGATTACGAAAAGTCCGAGTACATGCATGTTTACGCTGCGGATGAGTTGTAGTAAAAAAGGGATTTTATGAATGTTTCCGATCTGGTCAAAAAGGCGGCTTATATACGAGCCGATACTCTGAGGGCTATTCACAAGGCTCAAAGCGGGCATACCGGCAGTTCCATGTCTGTGGTTGAAATTTTGACCACGCTTTACTACGGAGATCTTTCCGGTAAGCAGATAATGAAGGTGGATCCAAGTAAGCCGGACTGGGATGGACAAGATTATTTTGTCATGTGTAAGGGGCAAGCGGCTCCCGCGCTATACTCTGTGTTGGCGGATCGTGGTTTTTTTGGAAGAGAGGAGTTGAAATTTTTTCGCCAGGCTGGGAGTTTTTTGCAGGCCAGACCCGGGTTGAAAATTCCCGGTGTAAGTGTGCCTGTGATGGCTCACGGACTCGGACTTTCTGCAGCGGTTGGATTGGCGATTTGCTTAAAAATGGAGCGCAAACCAAATAAGGTATTTGCTGTGATTGGAGACGGGGAATTGCAAAACGGTATTGTTTGGGAGGCGGCTATGGCAGCGAATCACTATAAATTGGACAACCTGATTTTATTTATCGATAACAACGGATTGCAGTTTGACGGTCCGGTAAAAGCCGTAATGGATGTGGATTATTTGCAGGATAAATTTGAGGGTTTTGGATGGAAGGTTATCAAGGTTTTGGACGGACATAATTTTGATCAGGTTTTAGACGCTTTGGACAGGGCGTTTACGGTAATTCGTCATCCGATTTGTGTTTGGTGCAAAACTGTAAGCGGAAAAGGAGTTGGTTTTG
>CAZHDA010000077.1:0-2903 GCA_964531125.1 uncultured Candidatus Peribacteria bacterium | reverse complement strand
GATATAAAGGCCAAATTTGATGAATGGAAAAAACAGTGTCTCGACTGGTATCTGGCTCTGGGTGTAAAAAAAGACAATCTCCGCTTCCGCGAACACGCGAAAGACGAACTTTCCCATTATTCTTCCATGACTTTTGACGTCGAATACAATTTCCCGTTTGGTTGGGGCGAGCTCCTCGGTTTGGCATATCGTGGCGATTTTGACCTCACACAGCATCAGAAATTTTCCGGCAAGGATCTCTCCTATGTCGATCCTCAGACAAATGAAAAATACACTCCTCATGTCATCGAGCCTTCCTTCGGTGCCGATCGTACAACACTCGTCATGCTCATAGATGCCTACGACGAAGACGAAGTCGGCGGCGAAAAACGCACGGTCATGCGTTTCGACCCAAAGATAGCCCCTGTAAAAGCGGCAGTTTTCCCGCTCATGAAGAAGCCGGAACTCGTAAAAGTGGCAGAAAAGATCTTTGATACACTAAAAAAGGATTTTGCCGTCGAATACGACGAAGGCGGAGCCATAGGCAAACTTTACCGACGTCAGGACGAAATCGGCACCCCATTCTGCCTCACGGTCGATTTTGACAGTCTGGAAGACAAAAAAGTCACTCTCCGCGACCGCGATTCAACCAAACAGACCCGCGTCCTCATCTCTGAATTACCCTCCATTTTGGCTTCTAAACTCTAGTTTTTTCTGTTATAATATAGGGAAAACTAAAACAAACACATGGAAGAGGCCAAAACCTTTTTACTCGACATCTGGAACTATATTTACGCAAACCCTTGGCAGGTCTTGCTTGGCATACTCGCAGCCTACATAGGTTTCAAAGCCTTCCTGCATTATCTGCGATTTTTCTATCATCTTTATGAGGCAAAACATCTTGTCTATCTCCGCGTCACTCTGCCAAAAGACGACACTCCAAAAGACAAGGAAAAGGAGACCCAAAAGGATTTCCGCGAAAAAGTTGCAATCATGGCGCAGTTCTTCCGAAATCTTTACGAAACCCGCGAGCTAAATCTGATGAATACAATCAGGACTCGCATTCTTCACAGCAATATTTTCTCTTTTGAATTGGTCTCCCACAACAAGGTGGTGGATTTTTATGTCACTACCCCGCGCTACTATCAGGAGTTGGTTATCAAACAAATCACTTCTTACTACAGCGCCGCGGATATTCAACCGACCGAGCGCTACGAACATCTGCCAAAAGGCAACAAATTAAAGGGCTACTACGCCTATCAGGAAAAGAAGTTTTGGTTTCCGATGAAGACCTATAAGGTGGTCGAAAACGACCCGCTAAACAGTATGACAAATGTCTTTTCAAAGATGGAAGACACGGAAACTGCGGTTGTTCAAATCGTAGTATCTCCGGTAGGACAGAAGTGGGCAAAAAAAGCCACCGAGTTTGGCGACATGTTTTTTAAGGGAAAAGAAAAACAATTTGGCGGTATCAAGATACCTATCATTGGTCCGATTCTCAACATTTTTAAAGGAATATTTCTGGGTTTCGACAAGATGCAAATCGAACCAAAATCCATAGAGACAGGCTATGTTCGCATGCTCCAGTCAAAAGAAGATGTCGCAAAACGCATCGGTGAAAAGGCCTCTCAAACCGGCTTCAGTACTGCCATCCGTCTGCTTGCCACCGCAAAAACCGAGAGCCGCGCCGAGGAAATTTGTAACGGTATGATCGTCGGATTGAGTTTATTTAAAGATACATCCTCAAACTGGCTGCAGACCCGTCGCATTTTCTTTATCGATTGGATAAACGACATGCTATTTTTGTTTAATTTCAAAAACCGCCTGCTCGACGGCGACAGCCTCCTTTTCGTTATCGGCGAAAAAAAATCCCTTCTGGGCGAAGAGGAATTGGCCAGCTTGTATCATTTTCCATGCAGTATTTACAATTACGCTCCGATCATTCGCTGGCTGGATTACAAAGTTCTTCCTGCCCCTGTAAATATTTCAAATGAAGGCATACTGCTCGGATACAATATGTATCGCGGAGAACGAAAAGACATACATTTCAAACGCGCGGACCGTTCCCGTCATCACTATATCATCGGTAAATCCGGTTCCGGTAAATCCGCCCTTCTTTCTTTTATGGCCCGCCAGGATATTAAAAATGGTGAAGGTGTTTGTATCATCGATCCGCACGGCGATTTGGTGGACGATGTTTTGCAATACATCCCGAAGGAACGCGTAAAAGATGTGATTATTTTCGATCCATCGGATGTGGAACGACCTATGGGTTTAAATATTTTGGAAGCATCGACTCCGGCCGAAATGGATCTCGTCGCCACTCAAGCCACAGAAATTTTTATCAAAATTTTCGGTGATGAAATCTTCGGCCCCCGTATCCAGCACTATTTCCGAAACGCCTGTCTCACGCTTTGTGAAGATCTCGAAGAAGGCGCCACACTTATAGATGTCCCGCGCATTTTTACGGACGACGCATTTCTCCGCTACAAGGTAAAAAAAGTTAAAAATCCGGTCGTAAAATCCTTCTGGCAAAACGAATACGCAAATACGGCAGACCGCGAACGACAGGAAATGATTCCGTATTTCAGCGCGAAATTCGGCCCGTTTATTACAAATACGATCATGCGAAATACCATCGGCCAGACTAAATCCGCCTTTGATTTCCGCAAGGTGATGGACGAAGGCAAGATTTTGCTTGTGAAACTTTCAAAAGGTAAAATAGGGGATTTAAACACACAGCTACTCGGTCTCGTGATGGTGGCGAAACTCCAGCAAGCCGCTATGAGCCGCGCCGACACACCCGAAGAAAAACGAAAAGATTTCTTCCTCTATGTTGATGAGTTCCAAAATTTTGCTACAGAAAGTTTCGTTGGAATCTTGTCCGAAGCTCGAAAATATCGGCTGAACCTGATCATGGCTCA
>CAZHDA010000076.1:0-2949 GCA_964531125.1 uncultured Candidatus Peribacteria bacterium | reverse complement strand
TCGCTTTACTACTTCTTATCCCGTTAATTCTTCACCCTTAAATATGGACCAAAACATTCAAAAAATACTTTCTGAACTATACGCCCTCGACCCCGAACTCAAACTTCACGAAAAGAGTTTGGCCCAAATTATTCAAAATATTTTGGAAACCCGCCCAAACACAAAATTCGACGAAGCCTTCGCGCGAAATCTCCGCACCCGTCTGCTCTCGCTCGCTCGTCAGGAATCCAAATCAACTTTTAAATTTAATTTTAATTTTATGAACAATTTCAAATTAATTCTTTCCGGTACGCTGATCACCGCACTGGTCATCGGCGTTGGTGCGTTCACTCTTTTTTCAACCACAAAAACAAATTCAAACCCTCTCATCAGTTTTGAACCGAGCGTCACAAAAGTCGCCGACAACGCATTTGGAAATCTCGCGTCACTAAATCAAAACACCGGACCGGGTCTCGGCGGCGGTGGAACAGAGAACGCTGTCAGGTCTGAAACAGCGGCCGTACCGGCTCCGGCAACAGAGGAAAAAATGGCGGTAAGTTCAGATGCGGCAATCGGTATGGACGCACCGTCGAGCTCTCCGTCTCCAACAATCGTTATGCCTGAATATCCAAATTCATACACTTTTAATTACACCGGCGACACTATCGACCTCCCCGAAAAAGTTTCCGTACTCAAAAGAATCAAAGGAACAACAAAAAGTAGCGGATTCTCCGATTTATTAAGCAGTTTTGATTTTGACATTATTGACTTTGACACATTCAAGAATTTGAAAGTTCAAAATTTCAGCCTTGTCGAAGACAGGGACCACGGCTACACCATCGAGGTAAATTTCAACGAAGGCAGCCTATACATCTATCAAAATTGGATTGGCTGGAGCTATCAGTATAAACAATTCACCTCTCTCGACCAGATCCCTTCTGATGACAAAATCATAAATATCGCCCACGAGTTTTTAAAAGACCACAAAATAGACATAAGCAAATTCGGCGCTCCGGAAATAACAAATCGTTACTGGGAATTTGATTTTGCTCAAAGCCGCGAGGCAGGCTATACACCAACACTTCCGGAGAGCATCTCCGTAACCTTTCCAATTCTCATTGACGGCAAAACTCTCTACGACGAGTCTGGCAACAAAACCGGCTTGGTCGTGAATGTAAACATAAATGAAATGCTGGCAAGTGGCCTCTGGGGGCTAAACACTCAAAATTATGAAAGCTCGGATTATGAAGCCGAAACAGACATAAATAACATTCTGGAATACGCCAAAAAGGGCGGTTATCAACCACCTTATTATTATATTCAGGGAAGTCTCGACGACCAAAAAGCGCTCGATCTTGGCACACCCGAACTTGGCTACATCCGAATCTACAAATACAACCAAGCCATCAGCAATTACCAAAGCGGCGTCACGGATGAACTTTTTGTCCCTGCGCTGATCTTCCCGATTCTAAACAAACCTACAAACGACCCTGCCCTAGCCTACAAAAATGCTGTCGTCGTACCGTTGGCAAAAGAATTGATGAATGTAAACCAAGGCTATCCGGAACCAATGCCGCTAACAGATGTGGTCAAATGACATATCGCCTTTTCCTTGCCAAGATGCTATAAAAGCATCAATGACCAAGAAGCAGAAAAAGAAAAAAATAGTAGACAATTCGCTCGCCAAAAACCGCAAAGCCCTCCACGACTTTGAAATTCTCGACAAATTTGAGGCCGGCATCGTCCTAAACGGCGACGAGGTAAAATCCATCAAAGCCGGCCAGATAAACCTAAAGGGTTCCTTCGTCGAAACAATCAAAGACGAAGTCTTCCTAAAGCAAACCCATGTCTCCCACTACAAACACTCATCCCGCCAGCTCCTCGACCCTCTCCGCCGCCGCAAACTCATCCTCCACCGCCGCGAAATCGACCGCATCATCGGCACCATGAACGAAAAGGGCGTCGCGGTCTTCCCCCTCGAAATTTATCTGAAAAAAGGTCTGATCAAAGTCCAAATCGCCATCGGCCGCGGCAAAAAATTCTACGACAAACGCGCCACCATCAAAAAACGCGAACAGGATCTGGACATCAAGAGAGCCTTGAAGAAATACCGCTAAGCGGTATAATCGACCTCCATGCACAATATTTACACTCGAATAATTGCTGAATTGCAGAAGTTTTTCCGACAAACCGGACTTTCCCGCGCAGTCATTGGCGTTTCCGGAGGCATAGATTCGGCCGTCTGTCTGAAGCTCGCCGTAGACGCTCTAGGCCACGACCATGTCACGGCCCTGCTCATGCCGGAAAAAGGCATCTCTACGGAAGAAAACCTCCTTCACGCCAAAACTCTTTGCAAGTTTCTCAAGGTCGATTATCACCTCATTCCGATAAATCATTTTCTTACAGACTTCCTAACTCTTCCATGGCAACCAAACGCTCTGGCCCAGATGAACACAAAATCCCGCCTCCGCATGGTTTTGCTTTATAATTTCGCGAACACCCATAACGCTCTCGTCATCGGCACCTCAAACAAAACAGAGCTTTACCTCGGCTATGCCACTAAATACGGTGACGGCGGCGTGGACATCGACATCATCGGCGATCTGCTCAAGGAAGAAGTCTACCTCCTCGCGGAACATCTCGGCCTGCCTGACGAATTTATAAAAAAAGCCCCAACCGCAGAACTCTTTCACGGCCAGACCGACGAAGCCGAACTCGGCATGACCTACCGCGAAATCGACCCGGTCTTGAAAATGCTCGAAGAAGGCATCACAAAAGAAGAAATCATCGGCAAAGGCCTAAATCCAAACACCGTCCACAAAATCTTCCGCCTCATCGAACAAAACCGCCACAAAGTCGAACCCCCGCATATTATAAGGATAAAGTAGTGGTATAATTCAGCCATGTCCACAGCCCTTTTTATCGGCCGCTTTCAGCCTTTTCACAATGGGCATCTCGACGCTGTCCGCC
>CAZHDA010000075.1:0-2977 GCA_964531125.1 uncultured Candidatus Peribacteria bacterium | reverse complement strand
CTCGCTCCGGAGGGCTACGGCGAAATCGTCGGCGGCTCCCAGCGCGAAGACGACTACGACACGCTTCTTGCCCGTATCAACGAACACAAACTTCCAGTCGAAGCTTTTCAATGGTATCTCGACCTTCGTCGCTACGGCTCCGTCCCGCACAGCGGTTTTGGGATCGGCTTGGAACGCATAGTCGGATGGCTCTGCGGCCGCAAACACATTCGCGAAACCATCCCGTTCCCGCGAACCATCAACAGGCTCAAACCTTAAACGCACTCGGACAGATTTTATTCAGCTTGCATCCTTTGCAATTCGGCTTTCTCGCGAAGCACACTTTTCTCCCGTGAAAAATCATCAGATGTGAAAACTCTCCCCACTCTTTTTTCGGAATTTTTTTCATCAACTCCCGCTCGATTTTCACCGCATTTTTGACTTTTACAAATCTTCCCTCAACTAATCCCAGTCTTCCGGACAATCTGATCACATGCGTGTCCACGACTACCCCCTCGTTTTTCCCGAATCCCGCACCCAAAACCACATTCGCCGTTTTTCTCGCAACGCCACTCAGCTTCAGCAAATCCTCCATTTTGTCCGGCACTTTCCCTCCAAACTCTTTCACTATTTTTTCCGCCGCGCCTTTTATGTTTCGCGCTTTAGCCCTATAAAACCCAGTTGAATAAATTAATTGTTCAAGCGTTTTCTGCTTCACCTTCACAAAATCTTCAACTTTCGGCAACTTTCTAAAAAGCTCCGGCGTCACCTTGTTTACTCTCACATCCGTACACTGTGCCGACAAAATCACGGCCACTAGCAATTGCCAATTATCACCAAAATTCAGGGCGATTTTAGCCTCCGGATATTCCTTTCTAAGCAGTTTTAAAACCTTACCGGCATTTCCCATGCCGTCATTCTACCTCTACCGCAGCAGTCGTTCAACCGCACCAATAGTTTCCTCTTCCCAAAGTTTTATGTATTTCTCGGGCAATTTTTCAACCATGTCTCTATCCAAAACATTCATCGGAAGATGTTCCAGAGGATCCACATATTTGCCGTTTATCATCACTTCAAAATGCAGATGCGGCCCTGTGGTCATATACCCGGCGCCTTTTGTTCCCGGCATTCCACCGGTTAGCCCTATGATCTCACCTTCTTTTACAGTCTGTCCTTCTTCGACCAAGATTTTGCTCACATGTCCGTAAGTTGTCTGATAACCCTTTGCATGCGCGACGATGATGTAGCTATAGCCGTAGCCGTTGTCCCGTGTTTTGTAAACGACTCCGTTTGCCGGCGCGTGGATGGGGGAGCCCTGCGCTATCGGAATATCCACGGCATTATGTTCAAATCCAAACACCGCCCGATATCCCTGATCTCTAAAGAAAGCGCTGATTCCTCGTTCCGGATCCACCGGCCAGCTCAAACCGTTCATCTCGCTATCACCGAATTTTGTGCTGAACTCATAGAGAGCAGTGACCCTCTTATCAAGAAGGTTCGCATAATTTTTCGGATCAAAATTTGGATCTTCTTTGATTTTTTGTTCAACAAATTCCACCGCGGAAGCAAGCTCTCTCATGTCATTCAAAACTTCTTCCTGTTCTGCCACGCTCTGTTCAAGCAGCTGCGCATATATGGATTGCTGCCCTGCGGTAATATTCAGCAGGGTCTGCTTTGACTCTACAGCCAAATCCAGTTCCTGCTTTTTTATCGCCAGCTCACCTCGCAAATCATTCAGCTCAAGCCTCTTTTCTTTATCCTTTTTTTTGGAATCTTCCAGCTCCTTTGTCAGCGCGTCCAGTCGCCCGAGCATCTCCTGTCCCGCCACATTCAACATCTCAAGATAATCCAAATTTTTCACGACCGTTCCCACACTCTCGTCCGCAAAAAGCAGCTTCATCGTGTCCACATTGCCATTTTCGTCCACATTGAAATAAGTATTTTGCTCCTCATACATCAGGCGCATATAGTCCTTCAAAAGCTCCTTTTGATATTCCAGCGCCACTTCTTTTGTCTCAATTTCCTCATTCAAAAGCGCCACCTCGTTCTCCATTTTCACGATCTGTTTCACCACATCTATCAGTTTCGAAGTTGTAAAATCAGCCTGTTGATCGAGGTTATCCAGCTGTTCTTGAAGCGTCATCGTCTCCTCATCCAGATTTTTTAGATTTTGCTTGTTGGCATCAATCGTATTCAAGATCTGTCTGTAGTCAGCCTTGGAAAGGTTCAGCTCCTGCTTTAGCCGATCCAGAAACTCAGCCGAATCAGGCGTCTCCGCGTAGCTCACGCTTTGAGCAAGAACTACGGCCAAAACAGCCAAAACCGCGCTTATTTTTCGAATTTTTGAGCTCATTTGAATTCAATAAATCTTTATATTATAGCATAAATAAGCCAAGAAATCAAAGGTGGAGCTAAATTCTCTTGCCATCCCACACCTTTTCCCTTAAAATCACCCCGCAATCTAAATTTGCCTTATGTCGCATAAAAAAGCAGGTGGCTCAACAAAAAACGGTCGCGATAGTGTAGCGAAGCGCCTCGGTGTCAAGGTTTTTGGTGGTCAGGCTGTGAAAGCCGGTGGGATCATCATCCGTCAGCGCGGCACTCAGTATTTTGCCGGTGAAAATGTCGACATGGGCAAGGATCACACTCTGTTTTCTACGATTACCGGGCAGGTTTATTTTACGGAAAAAGCTCTCCGCAAATTCGATGGTCGCGTTTATCGCAACCGTATCGTCAATGTAAAAGCTTAAATTTTCATGTCTTTAGAATTTTTTGGCGGTTTTGATGCCGGTGAAGGTATGTCCGAAGCGGCTTTTGAAGCTTTCAAGGAAAAGATGGCCGCCGCCGCCGCGCAGATCGCCGCGATAAAAAAGGAAGAGGGCAAACAAAAGAAGAAGGAAGACGAGCTTTTAAAAATTCTTCTCCAATTTGTAAAAACCAGTCAAAAACAGGAATTGGTTTTACTTGTCAGCCGAGCTCTCGAGCAGGAGCTTCCGGG
>CAZHDA010000074.1:0-3146 GCA_964531125.1 uncultured Candidatus Peribacteria bacterium | reverse complement strand
CACTCCTCTCACGACCTCGACGATGTCGATCCGGACGCTCTTGCAGAATTCCTCCATAGCCACAGCCAGCATTAAGCAGGCTCCGCATCCTTCACCATCTCTATGAATTTCTTCACGCTCATCACGGTCTGCTTCTTTGTTGCATAATCTCTCACCGTCACGGTCTTATCCCCCTCTTCTTTTTCACCAACCACCAGCATGTATGGAATTTTCATCAGCTCGGCATTTCGGATTTTTTTGCCAAGCGTTTCATTTTCATTTGAAATTTCCACTCTTATTCCTGCCTCAAACAAAGCATCGTAAACGCCCTGGGAATATTTATCGAATTTCTCCGAAACAGTCATGATCTTCGCCTGCACTGGAGCAAGCCACACGGGAAACGCGCCCGCGTAATGCTCGATCAGAAAGCCTATAAATCGCTCGTGAGTGCTTAGCGGCGCCCTATGAATGCATAGCGGAGTTTCCTCCTCGCCTTTCTCATTTATGTATGTCAGCCCGAATCTTTTTGGAACCGCGAAATCCACCTGGTTCGTAGCCAAAGTAAACTCTCTGCCAATCGCGCTCCATACCTGCACATCAATTTTTGGTCCGTAAAAAGCCGCTTCATTCGGTACTTCCACAAACGGCGTTTTCGTTTTTTTCAAAACCTCCCGTACCATGTCTTCGGTTTTTTTCCACAGCTTGGCTTCATCTACAAATTTTTCTCCGAGTTTTGACGGATCATGCGTGGAAAATCTCATCACATATTTTTCAATTCCAAAAATTTTAAAATATTTTGCGTACAATTGATTCACCGCATGAAATTCATCGGCAAATTGATCTTGCGTGCAGTAGATATGCGCATCATTCATCTGCATGCTTCGAACTCGCATCAGCCCGAAAAGCTCACCTGTCTGCTCAAAACGATAGCAAGTCCCGTATTCCGCAAGTCGCAGTGGCAGATCTCTGTAACTTCTCGGCACTGCTCCAAAAATCTTGTGATGATGAGGACAATTCATCGCTTTCAGATAGTATTTCAGTCCGTCCAATTCCATCGGCGGGAACATGCTGTCTTTGTAGTAGGGGAGATGCCCGCTCATTTTATACATCGACTCTTTTGCCAGATGCGGTGTGCGCACTCTTTTGTATCCACCGTCAAATTCCATTTTTTTTGCCAATTTTTCCAGCTCTTCAATCATGGCTGCACCATTCGGTAGCCAGAGAGGCAGTCCCGGCCCGACATCGTCATCAAAAATAAAAATCTCCAGCTCCTTGCCCAATTTTCGATGGTCGCGTTTTTTGGCTTCCTCAAGCCTTTGAATGTATTCGTTCAGTTCTTGTTTTGTGTGCCACGCAGTTCCGTAAATTCTTTGCAACATCGGCTTGTTTTCGTCGCCGCGCCAGTATGCTCCGGCGATTTTCATCAGCTTAAAAGCGCCGATCTGTCCTGTGTTTTCCAAATGCGGTCCGGCGCATAAATCCACAAACATAGGTTTGCCTTCCGGAGTCACATTTTCGTAAAAGGTTATTTTTTCGCCTTTTTCTACGAATTCTTTTACAAGTTCGGATTTATACTTCTGTCCGGTTTTTTCCAAAAACTCAATACTCTTTTTCGGTTCCTCTTCTTTCAAAACAAAAGTCTGTCTCTGATTTACAATCTTTTTCATCTTTTCTTCAAGCAGCGGCAAATCCTCGGGAATCAAAGTCCGCGGCAATTCAAAATCATAATAAAAACCGTCTTCGATTGTCGGCCCGATAGCCAATTTCGCCTCTGGAAACATTTCCAAAACAGCCTGCGCCAAAACATGCGCGCATGAATGACGCATTGCGTTGATGTCGACTTTTTGTTTTTCTTTAGGCATATTGTAAGTGCTAAAATTATAGATGAAACTGCTGAAACTTCAACTGGAAAATTTTCGCAATTACAAACGCAGAGTTTTAGAATTTGAACCGGGAAAACCACTCACCGTTGTTACCGGTCCAAACGGTCTCGGAAAGACAAACCTGCTGGAAGCTGTCTATGTCCTTTCGCTCGGCCGTTCTTTCCGTTCTGTTCTGCAGGATGACATGATTTCCTGGGGAATGGATTATTTTCGCGTCATCGGCGAGATTGATTCAAAAGAAAAAACAGCCGTGGAGGTCTCTTACAGCAATTATCCTTCGCGCAAAAAAATCTTCAAAAAAAACGGCGTTACTCTGAAAAATAGCGAATACATCGGTTCATTTCTAACGGTGCTATTTCATCCTGAGGATCTGAATATCTTATATTTGAGCCCGGGACTGCGCCGCCGCTATATGGATGTTTTGCTTTCACAAGCTGACAGAGGTTATCTCGTGGCGTTAACAAAGTACAATCAAAGTCTCAAGCAGAGAAACGCGTTGCTCGATGAAATTCGTCGTGTTCGATTTTCGGGAGGACAAACATCGGCTCTTCTCGACGATCTTTTCGCTTGGGATAAAGAAGTCGTGGAATTTGGCTCTGTAATCATCGAAAAACGCCTCCTGCTTCTCTCCTTCCTGAATCAAAAACTCCCAAAACTTTATCGTGCGATTTCCGGTGGCAAAGAATCCGTAAGCGTAAGCTATAAAAGCAAAATCGAAAAAGTGGCCGACTATGCCCAGCTCCTTTCAAATCGCTTGGAAAAGGACATATTGCAGGCGAAAACAACGGCAGGTCCGCACCGCGACGACCTCGTTTTTTATTTGAATGAAAAGGAAATAAACATCTCCGCCTCCCGTGGCGAATTTCGCACGCTCCTCCTTGCCATAAAACTTGCTGAAATTGAGTTTATCCGTGAACTTACGGGTGAGGATCCGGTGCTTCTGCTGGACGATGTCTTCTCAGAGCTGGATCGGTCCCGTCAGCTACGCCTCATGAAGGCTGTAAAAGGCTGTCAGGCGATAATTAGCACCACGGACATGGAAAATTTGGGAAAGTTGGCTGCAGAAAGCCGCGTTCTCAATCTTGTTGATGTCGCCTAAATGTGTTATAATACACGTAGACGAATATAAAATCAAAAACAAAAAATGTCTCAATTTCTGCAGATATCGGGCTCGATCCTGCTGGCCTGTGTGCCGGCATATATTTGGGGGTATATATATTTCAAAAAGCAGCCGGAAGATCGTCGTTTGACCACATTGACATTTTTGGTAGGCGCAATAATGGT
>CAZHDA010000073.1:0-3474 GCA_964531125.1 uncultured Candidatus Peribacteria bacterium | reverse complement strand
GCAGTTTCAACATAAGTGTAGGACCAAGCACTCGCGGAAACATCCGGGAATGTTGGTGAAGCAGGAGTGAATGTAGGCAGATCGAACGCCTCAACAATCATCTTGGCATATTGTTCACGAGTGACTTTGTCGCTCGGACCAAATTTGCCAGTCAGGTTGCCGTTAGCATCCTTGTAGCCGTCAACTACTCCGTTGGACTTTGCCTTCTCTACGAATTCAAAAGACCAAGCGGTCTTTGGAACATCAGAGAAAGTAGCAGTCGCTGGGAGATCCCCGGCAAGACCTGCAGCCGTGACTACGAATTTCGCAGCCTCGTCTCTTTGCAGATTGCCAGCAGGATTGTAAGTCCCTTTGGTGCCATCAATTACGCCGGAATCTACCAAAGCTTCGACAGCTTCATAGTAGTAGGCGCTTGCAGGAACATCAGAGAATGTCCCGGCAAAAGCGGTGGACACCACGAGGGAAGAGAGGATTGACACTGCGGATAGCAGTGACACAACCTTTTTAAGGTTAACCATAATCCATTGTGGTTATGAAATAATTTAGAAAAAGATAAAAAGTCTATATATATAAAAGTTTTTTGTTGTTTTTGTAACTTTCGTGCCCGGTTTTCAAGGATCAAAACTGTATATAATAAGGTGTCTGTACGAGTGAGAATTTTCTATACAACCATAGGGGGGTAAAACTCCCCGTATCCGATGCAGGCTTTATGGCTTGCGTATGCGGTTTTTATGATCTGATTACTCAAAATATCCTGTGAACAGATCGTGAGTAATTTACCAAATCACCTATACATGGTCAACCGATTTCGGCTTGGATTAGCAGATGACCAGATTTCAGGCGAGGGCATTCACGACCAGTCGTAACGCTCTTTTCCTCTTGTTTATGCGATAGCTCTAAATTTATCTATTCGGCCTGTATAACTGAATTCAAGCGATAATGTTTCAAAAAAACAGGTGACAAATCGGCTTATTATTGTCGTCCTCGATCGATTGCGGGCTTTCTTAAAAGCCCCTTGTTTAAACTGCTTTTGTGGTTTGAATTTAGCAATGATTTGACACCTTATTTATTGCTTGGTCCCGATTCTGCCTTTTTGTAAGCCAAATGTCAAGCGTTTTCCGTATAGCTTCCATGACCGGTTGTTTGACTTTATTTGCGCTTGATGTTGTGGGAGGATGTGGCTTTGAGTATTTGCAAATCCCCTCTTTGTTGTTTTGTTGTGTTTTTGTTGATAAAATCGCGTCATGAAAAGGATTTTAATTTTGGGTAACTGCCCACTTCCCGACGAAAACACAAAATCGCGACCCGCGGCAGGCCTGCGGACTTACCAATTTTTGAAGCCGCTACTTGGGAATGGAACGGCCGGACATGCGTTTTCCGGAATGAGGCGGGAAAAATTCAAAGTTTTTTTGGTGACGATCGCGATGCCGGAGTGCTATGAAAATGAGCCGGGGCGAAAAGAGATGAGACATTCCGATGATTTTTCTCAATTGCAGATTTCGAAAGATGATCCAAATTTATTTGAGGAGATTCAGAAAATTCATGACGAGTTTCATCCGGACGCGATAGTTGGCGTAAACACTTTTTCTTCTTTTGTTGCCGCGTGCGTAAAATCGGCTGTGCCGATGTGGGCGGATTTGAACGGGTGGAGCATGGCCGAGGCGCAAGCCGAGGCCTTCAAAAAAGATTCAAACAATTATTTGAATCATTATTTTGGAATGGAAAAAACTATTTTGGATCGCGCGGACAAATTTTCCGCAGTTTCAAAACCGCAGCAGTATGCGCTAACCGGCGAATTGGCGACGCTGGGAAGATTAAACAAAGAAACTTTCAATCACAAATTTGTCCATCATATTCCAAACGGAACTGAAATTTTTTCCGGCGAAGAAATTTCAAATGAAGACGCAAAAAAAAGAACAGCGGATATTTTTCAAAATATTCCAAGCGATGCTTTTGTCGCATTGTGGATGGGCGGATACAACACATGGGTCGATGAAATAACTTTATTTAAAGGATTGGAACGCGCGATGGAACACACCAAAAATTTATATTTTGTTTCGACTGGCGGATCGATTTCTGGCCTTGATAAAGGCACTTTCAGCCACTTCAAAAAATTGATTGACGATTCGAAATTCAAAAAAAGATTTGTATTTTTGGGATGGGTAGAGACAAGCGACATCCCATATGTATATGCGCGCGCAAATGTGGGACTGAATGTGGATCGCAAATGCGTGGAAACAATGACCGGCGCGAGAAACAGAATAAATGAAATGATGAAATTTGGCGTTCCTGTTTTGACAACTTTGGGAAGTGAAATCTCTGAAGAAGTGGAACGCGTGGGCGCAGGATTGGCCGTGGAAAGCGGAAAATATGAGATGCTCGGCGATGCACTGATCGCCATGTCTCGTGACATGACCGATCGCCATGGATATAAATTAAAAGAATTTGGAGAACGCGGAAAAAATTATATTCGTGAAGAATGCAATTATGAAAAAACTTTGAAACCGCTTTTGAACTGGCTTGAAAATCCGAGGCCGTCACCGGACCGAAGTATAAATATCGATTTAAACAAGAGTTATTTTTTCAGATCATCCTGGATGTATTTGAGAGATCATGGATTTAAAAAAGCTTGGGCGAAATTGAAGCAAAAAGTGAAGAGGATTTTTACAAAAAAATAAAGAAGTAAAGTTTCGAAACAATATTTGAACTACAAAGGTTCTTTCGGTTAGACCGTCCCCCTTGCTTTGTGAAATTTCGCATCGACTGTATGGGCGATGAGATGGTGTTCGTGGCAGAGTGGTGCGAGAAAGTGCGGATTGTTGGAACGGGAGATGGCGAATCTAGCTGTGTGATGAATTTCTTTTGATGGTTTTTGACAATGAGGGACGGCACACTTTTTTCCGTGGATTTCGTGGATGAGTTTTTTGGTTTGGACAGAGATGTATCGCGACGGCTTTTTGGCTGGCGCTATTGCCGAATCTTCCTTTGCCGATGTTCGTGCTGAAATTTCGGCTTTTTCGGTCTCAATTTTTTCTTCGCGATTTTTAAGAAATTCCAAAATCATTTCATTGATGTCGAGACCTTTGTTCTGAAGTTCGGAAAGTTTGGCGATGACTTCGGGAGAAAGATTGAGATTTTGGAGTTTCGGGAGAGAAATAGAAGCCTCGTGGTTGTTCGTATCGGAGCTGTTTTTTGTTTTAAACAAGCCACTTTGATTCTCGGGTTTTTGCACGTGCAAAAAGTTTTTCGAGTTGATTTTAATATCCCGGACCAAAGTTTCCAGAGCACGGTTTGGAAGCAATTCAACTTGGGTAGCTAAAAATTCCTGGTTTTCAGTTGTGGCCACGGAGGCGATCCTGGCCAGTTTGTTGATACTGGTTTTTCCGCTGATCAAAGCCTCATGCAAGATTGGTTTGTCGGCGAAATTCTGATCCAGACTGATGGCCAGTTTGACTTGTGCTTCGCTCAAACCGG
>CAZHDA010000072.1:0-3649 GCA_964531125.1 uncultured Candidatus Peribacteria bacterium | reverse complement strand
GATAAGATTTTTCTTATTTTCAAGAGATCCATTCCACTTACGGTAATAGAAACCAACATTGTATTTATTCGTAAAAAAGATATTCAGCCATGACAGAACCACATGAATACTGTTGTTACTGACATTTACAAATTTTATTTCTTTCCTAAAATTCTGATTGGATTCACGAATATTGAATAATATTTGTTGCAAAGCTGGAGTGTTGGTTGTAACCAAAAACCCGATAAATCCTTTGTTTTTCTCTTCATCTACGAAAACATCAAGCATGCAAGTTTTTTAATATATCGGTGATCGTAATATAATTATCTTGTTTTATGTCTTTGAAATCCATATTTTGCGGAATGACATCCATCTGTCCTAGATTATTCAATTCAATAAGCCTTTTTTCGAGTCCGAGGTCTTTCAATATTCCCGCAACTTTTGGAGCGTAGTTGATTGCTAGGAAAGGCGTTTTGGTTTTGAGAGCAAAGATGATCGAGTGCAGGCGCATGCCGAGGATGAAGGATGAGTTGAAGTTTTTGAGATCGTCGAGGAAGGTTACGGAAGAGGCATTTTTCATTTGAGAAAGGAGGGCGTTGTGAATGATTTCGTCGGAATTTTTTTGAAAATTGCAGATTTTGACAGACCATCCTTCGGAGATTCTTGTGTCGAGGAAGTTGGCGATATTTGAAATAAAATCTTGTGGAAAGCTTGGCATTTGGCGCAGAGCGACGAGCATTTCTTTAGATCGGGTTTGCGGAATTTGAGTTGTAGTGTAGAAAGCGAGATCCGGAGTGACATAAATTTCTTTGGTGATTCCGAGATGTTGCAGATTTGTTTTGGAATCAGTATCGCGGACGGCGACGAGAGCAGCTTTTTCGAATATTTTTTTGATGAAATTTGAAGTCGTGGGGCCGACGCTCTGGCCAAGCATGATGACGGTTTTTTTGTAATGGTAAGCCCAAAGTGCTTGTATGCCCCAAATGAGGTTTGCGCGAGATTCGGGCCCGGCAAAAAGTCCGCCACCACCGAGGATAAATAAATCGCAATTTTTTACAGCTTCGCGAGTGTTCTTGAAAGATTTGAAAAATGAGCGAAAGCCTGATGGAAATTTTGGAAGGTCTTTTCCGGGGACAGTGATTTCCGGATTTTGGTAGACATCTTTGAGAAGAGCAAGAAGTCCTTCGAGAATCATTTCATCTCCGAGATTTCCCGCGCCGTAATTTCCACAAACGACTATTTTCATAAATGGATTATAGCAAACTTTGCTGCTCGGCCTTTAGCAAAATAAAACTTTTGCGATGTATCTCACATGGACCATGGAGTCTGATGAGATCGCGATGGTGGCGCGTGCCGTAGCCCATGTGCTCTTCAAAAGCGTAAGCGGGAAACTCCTTTGCGTAGTGGCGCATGATGTGGTCGCGGGTGACCTTTGCGAGGACGGAGGCGGCGGCGATGGATTTCACCTTTTGATCGCCTTTGACGATAGTTTTGTGCGGGTGATCAAAGAGCTGTTTGTCGTGACCGTCGATGAGAGTCATGTCGGGAATTTGTTTGAGATGCTCGAGACAGTTGAGATTTGCGAGGCGGGTCGCGTGGAGAATGTTGTATTTGTCGATGATAGAATGCGGAATGATGGAGACGGCATAATCAATACAGTTTTCAAGGATTTTGGGAAAAAGAGCTTCGCGCTCCTCTGGAGAGAGAAGCTTGCTGTCATTCAGACCGGAAAGTTTTGCCTTTTCTTTTAGAATAACGACGGCGGAAACAACCGGGCCGGCAAGGGGACCGCGGCCGGCCTCGTCTAAACCCGCAACAAATTTAAAGCCGTCTTTCTTTAGAGCGGCCTCAATTGGCAGAAATGAGGACATATTTTGAAAATTTTATGCGGCGGGAGCTTCTGTGGCTGGTTTTTGCTCTTCTTTTGGAGCTTCTACTATCTCCACCTCAGCATCTACAAAAGTTTCCTTCAGACGGGCTGATTTACCGGAACGGCCACGCATGTAATACAACTTTGCGCGGCGAACCTCGGATTCCTTTTTTACCTCAATTTTTTTGATCACTGGAGAATAAAGCGGAAAGATCTTTTCGACACCGACGCCATCCACGATCTTGCGAACAGTAAAAGTCTTGTCTGCACCGACACCGCTGTTCATCTTGATCACCAAGCCTTCAAAAACCTGAACACGGCTTTTTTCGCCTTCCTTGATCATCTGGTGCACACGCACGGTCAGACCCGGAACTATGTTCGGGACTTTCTTGACGGCTGTATCGCGAATTTCATTTAAAATGCTCATACTTTGTTTAAGTGCTCGGGAAATATATAGAAGGCAAGGCCTAAAATCAAGGGAATTTTAGATTTTCTTGATCAATACCTGCGCAGTCTGATCGTCCACGGTTTGAGTGAGAAATTGATCGTTTAAGTTGCGACGATAGCTGTAATCGGCCTCACTCATCAAAGTGAATTTTACAGGACGACGCGTATGGAGCTCATTTGCCAAAAAGGCCTGAAATTTTTCACGATCAACATCTCCAACTATGAGCATATCAACCGTTTTTGTAGGCTGGTCGAGGAAAAGTCCGGTCAGAACCAAAAGCTTTATATCCCCCATTTCCGCGATCTTTTTGGAAATATTTTCGCTTGTGGAAAGCGCTTTCGCCACCATGGAGCGAAGTTCCTCGTAAAAAATGTAATCTTTGTTTACACAATAAAACTTTTTGCGGTTGCGAAGCTTAGCTTTCAAAAAACCGGCTCGCTTTAAATTGTCGAGTTCACGACGAATAGAATTTATCTGCTCCTCCAATTTTCTGGTGAGTTCACGGATAAAATATTCTTCATCCGGATTGCTCAGAAAAGTTGTCAGAAGCTTTATACGAGTGTTTGATGTAAAAAGCCGTTTAAGCAATTTGCCCTTTTGTTAGCCTAATTGTGCCCACTGAGTATACAAAATGTATACATTGCAAGGGCAATGTATATTTTTTTTGGACGGATTGCAACATTTTTTTATTCACTAGATGCCGGAGTCGTCTTCGTCTTCAGATGTGGCCATGGCATTCTGTATAAAACCGTGATAAAAAATGCCGGTGATTATTCCGAGAGTGGCTAGGGCGAGAGTCACGATCGTAGGGTTTTGGTCTATCTCGTAAAAGAAGAAAAACATGTTGCTGCACATGGCGGTGATATTTTCAAAAGCGAGAATCAAGACAAGTACTGTGAAGATAATCGAACCGGTGAGATAAAAGGTTTTCATAGGATGTTTATTAATAACGGCTTGATTCTACTCTAGACCAGAACTTTTTCAAACAGTTTTCGGAGTGAGAGGCGGCTGATGATCTGAAATTTGAGCTCGCCTTTGGCAAGATCGCTATCGATTTTTGCGTGCTCGGCATCAGGATAGAAGGATTTTATTTTCGTAATTTCGGCTTGGAGATCGGCGTCCGTGACCTTTATCCCTTCTTCCTTGATCAATTTCTGCAGAGCAAGGCGGATGCGGATGCGCTTTTCGGCTTCAGGAAGATATTTTTTGCGTAGATCTTCGAGAGTGGTTTTAGCTTTTTCCAGATAAGATTCAAAATTAAGCCCGCGATGTTCAAGATCGTGTTTGGCTTCGTCGATCATGTAGTCGAGTTCCTCCGTGATCATGCCTTCAGGAAGATCGATTTTGGTCTT
>CAZHDA010000071.1:0-3751 GCA_964531125.1 uncultured Candidatus Peribacteria bacterium | reverse complement strand
GCTCTATCCAACTGAGCTACGCGGGCAGATTTGCTCTTGGCTTTCCATTGGAAATCGCTTCAAGTATACTTAAAAGCGGTTTCTTTTTATATTCTACAAGTTTTATGATACTGCGTGAAGGGGAACAAATCTTGAAAGTGTTTCATCACCATCCAACACCGTTTGTGTTTACGGTTTTGAAGGTTATTTTTGGGACATTGCCTTTCTTTATTTTTCTTTATTTTTTTAATGGAGCTTTGAGTTCGACGACTTTCTGGACGCTGGCTTTAATTTTACTTTTTATTTTTATTGGCGTGCTTATTTATGTATCACTCCTCTACTGGCTTGATCGGCTGATCGTGAGTAATGAGCGAGTTGTTTTCGTGGATTACAAGTGGCTTGGAACCAAGCTTGAGACAGAGCTTGAAATAAACGACATTCAAGAAATCGTGAGTCATGAAAACGGTATTTTTTCTTATTTTAAAATTTTCGATTATGGATTCGTGGAGCTGGATACGCCTGCTTCGAATGTGCCTTTGCATTTCCCAAACGCACCGGATCCGGATGGCATACGACAATTTATTTATCATATTAAAAATCAATAAATGATAGACAGTGAATTGGAAAATCTGGGGGAGATGGCGGCATCGGGCAATGGTGAATTTGTGAAGTTTGAAAACAAGCTCCGTCCGCAAAAATGGATCGAATATATAGGGCAGGAAAAGGTGAAGGAGAATTTGCAGATCGCTATTAAAGCCGCTTTAAAGAGAGGTGAGCCATTGGACCATATTCTCCTGCATGGAGCACCCGGTCTTGGAAAGACCACATTGGCACATATTGTTGCAAATGAGGCCGGGGCAGACATTAAAATAGTGTCAGGACCAGCGCTCGAGAAACAGGGCGATGTGGCTGCGATTATTTCCAACCTGAAAGATGGAGATGTTTTATTTATTGATGAAATTCATAGATTGCGAACCGTGGTGGAAGAAGTTTTGTATACGGCCATGGAAGATTTTGCCATTGATATCGTGATTGGAAAAGGACCTTCGGCAAAAAATCTCAGATTGGATTTGCCAAGATTTACATTGATTGGAGCCACGACAAAGGTAAGCCTGCTCTCCGGTCCGTTGCGAGACCGGTTTGGAAGCGTATTCCGACTTAATTTTTATACGGACGAGGATATTCAAAAAATTATTTTGAGATCCGCCGGAATTTTGAATGTTGAGATTGACAATGAATGTGCCAAATTACTTGCGAAATCATGCCGAAAGACGCCAAGAATCGCGAACAGATTGCTGAAAAGAGTGCGCGATTTTGTTGAGGTAAAAAGGAATGGAAAATTGACCCCCGTCACTTTGACCGAGGCTTTGCAGGCCCTCGGAGTTGACCAGATCGGGCTAGATCACACCGACAAAGAAATCCTGAATACAATTATAAAAAAATTCAAAGGAGGCCCGGTTGGACTGAATACTCTTGCGGCGGCTACGAATGAGGAAATGGCAACGATCGAGGATGTATATGAACCGTTTTTGATTCAGCTGGGTTTTTTGGAAAGGACCGGTCGAGGTCGTGTCGTTACGGACAGGGCCTATACACATCTCGGCCTAAAGAAATCTTTGCTTTAAAAAAAAATTTGTTTTATCCTTGAATTACTCTTTAAATTTATTTCTATGAAGAAGTTTTTAATTTTCGGTTTGCTCGCGACAATGATGTTTTCCTCATGTTCCTTTGGTGATCCTTTTCAAGATGATGCTGAGACAAAATCCATGGAAGGCGTTTTGAGCGAACAGGTGTATGGCGATAATTATGCAGGGACCCACCTGCTGACAGAGAAAGACGGTACCGAGATACCGCTTAACAGTCTGGCAATAAATCTTTCTTCGAGTGAATATCTGGAAAATCGTGTAAAAGTTATGGCGGCTGAGGATACTGAAACCGGAGTTTTTGAGGTGACAGGTATTTCGGTTTTGGAAAAGCTGAATCCGGACAGCAAGAGACATTCTTTTGTCGCTTACAAAAACACGGATCTTGGCATTCAGATGAAATATTATGACGATTGGAAAATTAAGTCCGAGGATTCACAAATCACTTTTTTGGCTCCGGACGATGAAGAGACCGGCAATGTGGACAAAATCGTGATTTCACATGAAGAGTTTTCCTATACGCCGGTAAGTACAGGCGCAAACGCAAAGAAGGATCCTTTGATAGCTTATTTCAATGAAAAACGCAGCGATGTTACAGGTATAGAATCTTTGTTTCGCGAGATAGGCCCTGACAAGCTAGCTGCGGTTGAGATAAAGAACAGCGTGGGCAAAACAGATTTTTATCTTTACAGGAGCGGGTTTATTTACAGGTTTTCATATATTCCTTACGGCGAAATTATAGAAGAAAACCTGAACGCATTTAGACAGATGATGTCCGAATTCAGATTTATAGGGTTTACCGTGGACGGCGAAGATGAGGATGTCGGCCTCGAAGTGGATGAGAGCATAGGTAGTGAATTGCCGGTCGTGGACACGGTGCTGGCGCCATTTGAAAGCGAGTCCTTCAAATTTCAGGGCATGTACCCGGCAAAATGGTACTATGCCGCAACAGCCTCCGCCACGCCCGGTGTCGTGAGGCACTATGTTTTCAGTGATGAATCAGAAGGTGACGAACTTATAGGCATGGACATATTGAGTGGTGACAAAAGAGACGGTTCCCCTCTTGGGATAAGCGGACAGGAAATGAGCAAAAAATTCTCTGATGGCAAAGTTTTTGTAGATGTTTTTGTGGACGGGAGAACCTATAGATTCAGCGGCGCCTCGGAATATACTGATCTTTTGATCGTGTTGGCCAGCAAGATTGCGCCACTTTCCGAATAAATTAGTATTGACTGCACTTTCTTAGCACTCTATAATGGAGAGTGCTAAAGTAATGTTCACCATTTTTGTCTCTAAAGTAAAGCTAATTAGGTTGTAGTAGCCTTAAGCAGAAACGGCAAATATGGTAGAATATAAGGAATTTAAAAAAAATAAAACATGACGGACTTCTCAAATTCTCATTTTAACAAGTTTACAAAGGAGGCCAAACGCGCACTGCTTGTAGCGCAGGAAAAGGCCCGCGAATCCAAGCTCGGATATGTCGGAACCGAGCATATATTGATTGGTATTCTGGCACAGGAAAATTCTCTTGGAGCGTCCATTTTGTTGAATTTCGGAGTTTCTTTGGACAATGTTTTTTTGGTGTTGAAGACTTCCGGGCGCAGTTCCCTGCCGGACAGAGGCGCAGGTGAGGCAGGAGGGCTTTCCGGATTTGCTAAAGAAGTTATAGAAGGCGCAGTAAAATGCGCTCATGAATTTGGGCACTCATTTGTAGGGACTGAGCATTTGCTTTATTCACTTGTATCTCAGAACAATACGGCCGCAACTGTGATTTTGGAAAACATGAAGGTATCTCCGGACGATGTACGGGAACAGATACTTGAAGTTTTTGAAAGAGCCAAGCAGTTTCCCGGCGGACACGGTGAGGGCCAGCAAAACTATCAGGCAAAAGGTCCGAACATGATGAATCCGATCGAATTCTTTTTGACAGGACTTCAGGGCGTTTTGACCGGCCAGCCAAAGGAAAATTATAGCGACGCATATAAGCACAAGAAAAAAGAAGAGAAGAAGTCGTCCACTCCGGCTTTGGATTATTTCACGACCGATTTGGTGGAGGATGCGCGAAAAGGCCGTTTGGACAAGATTATCGGGCGAACGATGGAGATAGAGAGAATGATCAGTATTTTGTC
>CAZHDA010000070.1:0-3859 GCA_964531125.1 uncultured Candidatus Peribacteria bacterium | reverse complement strand
AACATCATTCTCTCCGATATACAGAAATCCGATTCCGAATTCACGACAGTCGGCATGACATGGGAGGAGACAGCTCCGGAAGCGACAGATGTCGATCTCTACGCGCGTGTCCGCCAAGGCGGCATTTGGTCCGAGTGGTTGGAGATGGAAAAGGAGCCTTCATATCAGAGCGGCGACTATTCCGAATATTTCGCAACGCTTTCCAGCAATTCATCTGATGCATTCCAATATAAATTTGCACTCCATAGTGATGGCATTTCCAAACCTGTCGTAAAAAACATGAAATGGACTTTCATCAAAAGCGCGCCGGCAATCCTACACTCATACACTTCAAATCTCCTCACTTCCGCTTCCACGCGTTTCGCGCTCACCGCAGGGGGGTCGGGCGTGATCTCACGCGAGCAATGGGGTGCAAACGAAAGCTATCGTTATCTTTCTGACAACGATACTGACCCGGACTTGGTTGAAATCGACGACGACACTTACAAGCAATTCGCAGACGAACTCAAGTACTCCCGTGTTGTCGAAAAAGATTCAAATGGAAATAAATACAAATGGCCATTGCAATATCCTGAGAAGGTGAAAAAAATCATCGTTCATCATACCGCCACGACTTCGGATCTCGAAAATCCCGCTCAGGCTATCCGCGATATTTATTATTATCATGCGGTTTCCCGCGGCTGGGGTGATATCGGATACAACTACATTGTGGATAAAGATGGAAAGATTTATGAAGGCCGTGCAGGTGGTGAAGGCGTGATTGGGGCGCATGCAGGCCTTGGTAATAACGGTTCGATAGGTATCGCCGTTCTTGGAAATTACGAGGAAAACGATGTGCCAAAATCCGTCATCGGTTCGCTCGGCAGTTTTATTCAAAAGAAAGCCAAAATTCATGATATGGATCCTTCCGCTATTTCAAAGTTTCGTGGAAAAGATATGGCAAATATTTTCGGGCACAAAGACATAATGAAAACTTCATGCCCCGGAATTTTTCTTTATGAAAAGTTGCCAATAATCCGCACCCTCGCCAAAAAGCAGATGGTAGAGAAAACAAAGTTTACGAAAGATTATGATTTTCAAGACATGTCCGATGTTTATTATGTCGAGCTGACACCAAACGAGACAAAAGATGTCACAATCAAAATTGAAAATATCGGAAAAGTCACTTGGGATTCAAAGACTTTTATAGTCGTGGATGACAATCCAGCTTTCAAAGACGTGATTTCATTTCCTTCCGCAAAAGGTGTGGAACTGGCTCGCATGCAGGAGTCTTCCGTAAAACCCGGTTCTACCGCTACATTTAAATTCCAAATAAAAGCGGGCAAAAAAGGTGACACCGTTTATATGAATATCGCCCCGCTCGTAAACGGCACTCGCAAAATAAGCGACTACATTGTTTTGCCGGTTGCCGTTCAGCAGAGCGACTTTAAATATGAATTTATCGATTCAAAATTTCCCGCGACCATGGAGCCGGATTCAACTTTTGACGCTTGGGTAAAATTGAAAAATACAGGCAACACCACGTGGCGCAAAACCGGTGAAAACACTGTTTTACTCGGCACTGATCACGAACGCGACAGAAAGAGTCTGCTCGTGTCGCCGCCAAATTCTCGCATCGGATATCTGCAGCAGGACTCTGTGAAACCGGGTGAAACCGGCACTTTCTCAATCAAATTAAAAGCTCCAAAAAACGCAGGATATTATACGGAATATTTCACTCCGGTGGTTGAAGGCGTGACTTGGATGCGTGACAGCGGGATGAAGTTTGAAGTTTTGGTGTCGGGAGGGGATTATGCCGCCGAAGTCATTTCACAAAGTGATCTTAAGACTTTCGCTCAAGGCAAATCCTATATCCTTTGGATAAAATTCCGAAATCTCGGAAGCCAAACATGGAAAAAATCTTCTTTCAAAATGGAGTTCATCAAAGAGCAGGATTTAATTGTTTCCAACACGCGCCTTGTCGAAGACACTGTCAAATCCGGTGAAACCGGAACCATACAATTCACGGTCAAAATTTCCAACAATGACGAGCTCGGTAAAAAATCCATCCTCATCAAACCAAGCGCAAATTCAAAACAACTCTTCAGGCGACCGGTTTATTATCGTTACGAAGTTATAAAAAACACTGTTGCCGAGATTCCAAAAAATAGCACACCATCCGCTCTCGAAACCGAAAAAAATATCCGCGTCAAAATAAGTTTTTCAGGAGATCCGACAATCTCCGCCACCGACTCTTTCGATATATACGACAACAGTGATCTCATCACGACTCTCGCAAAAAATGAAACTGCAGACGTTACTTATTCAAATTCGAAATATCAGATAAAAACTTCAAAAAATACTTATTCCGCGTCAGGCCCTCTCCGTTTCATTCCGAAAAATTCGGCCATCATGCGTATCGACAATTTTGAGCGTCGCACAGCTTGGAACGCCACATTAAATGACAATGAATTCCGCGGCACACTGGAAGTCCGTTATCTCGACGGTAAACTCATAGTAATAAACGAGCTCCCTCTCGAAAGCTACCTCAAAGGTCTCGCCGAGCCTTCAAATTCCGATCCGATAGAAAAGGTGAAAGCCATCATGGTCGCAGCCAGAAGCTACGCCCGCTACTATCTCACCGAAGACCAAAAATTTCCGGGCAAGCCATACAATCTCGACGACGATCCGGCAGTTTCGCAAAAATATCTCGGTTACGGGTTTGAAAAACGCTCCTCAAATATCACCACGGCGGTCGATGCCACCAAAGGCGAAGTAGTCTATTTCAATGGCAAAATTGTAAAAACTCCTTACTTCTCATCCACCGACGGCACGAAAACTCGCAGCGCCAAAGATGTTTGGAATTGGGACGCGCCTTATCTCGTCAGCGTGGATGACTCCTCATGTAAAGCCACCGCTTTCGCCGGTCACGGCGTCGGCTTGAGCGGATGCGGCGCCAAAGGTCTTGCCGAAAAAGGCAAAAGCTATACCGAAATTTTGAAACACTATTATACGGGTGTGGAAATAGTTGATTTATACTAAGTTATGCTTTCACTAGCCATCAACACCGCCACTTCGACAAGCAGTTTTGCGCTGTTCGACAACAATCTGAAACTTCTTGCCGAAAAAAACTGGCCCGCAAAAAATAACGAAGCAGAAAAAATTCTTCCGGAAATTTCCAAGTCACTCAAAAAACTGAAAAAGAATTTCACCGACATCTCCCGCGTCATCTGCGTCCGAGGCCCCGGCTCTTTCACCGGTCTTCGTGTCGGTGTCACGGTTGCAAACACTATTGCGCACTTAAACCACGCCAAACTTTTTGCGGTCGATACTTTTGAATATCTTTGGCACGCTACTGCTGAGCGAAGCGAAGCAGCTATCCCCCCCTCTCCCGCCCTTCTCCTCTACGCCGGTCGCGGCGGAGTCTATGTCAGTTTCAATCACGAAGACGCCTCCCGCGCCGAACTTGTCAGTCTTCCGGATTTGAACAGCTTCTTAAAAAAGAATAAAGTGAAATCGGTTTTTGGAGATATCAGCGAAGATCAATTCCTGCACGTGCAGGAATTTGTGCCCGTGCAGAAACCTACTCCGCGAACTTTCTCAGCCACCATGCAAAACTTCCTCCAAAACCTCAAACTAAAACCATTCACTCTCGTCGATCCGATCTACATCAAAAAACCTTATTAAATGCTCTACATCGTCTCCACTCCAATCGGCAATCTCGAAGACATCACGCTCCGCGCCATCCGCATTCTAAAAGAAGTCGACCTTATCGTGGCCGAAGACACGCGCCACGCCGGCATTCTGCTAAAAAAATACGAAATCACGACCCGCCTCCAGAGCTATCACTCATACAGCACCGACGCCAAAGGCGACCACA
>CAZHDA010000069.1:0-4004 GCA_964531125.1 uncultured Candidatus Peribacteria bacterium | reverse complement strand
GGCGCCGACACAAATGTCACCGTCGCCGCCGGCAAAGCCTTGATCGACATTTTAAATCGAAAAGAGATCCGAAAAGCATCACGCGAAAACATCGTCACGCCGTAGGTCTAAGCCGAAAATCGGACTTTAGAAAAATTTAAGAAAAATTTTAAACTTTTTTAAGAAGTGCGTGATAAGGTTAGCCAAAACTAACCTAGAATGCTAAGATGAAAAACGCAATTTACCAGACAACTTTCATGCTAACTTTCCGGTTAGAAAAAGATGGTGCAAGTTTCCACGCCTTTTGTCCAGAATTGAAAGGCTGCCACACTTTTGGTCAAACTCCAAAAGAAGCTCTGGCAAATCTCAAAGAGGCAGTCAGCCTTTATTTGGATGATGAAATGGAAAGTCAAACCATCTCCGATTTGGTAAAGCCGGGAAACGATGGCTAAATACAACATTTCAACCAGAAAATTAATCCGTTTACTAAAAGACAACGGCTATTTTTTCGTGCGTCAAAATGGAAGCCATGCCATATTCAAAAATTACGGAACAGAAAATAAAGTAATAGTCCCCATTCACTCAAAAGATATCCCGATGGGAACTGTGCACGCTATCCTGAAAGATGCAAAAATAACCTTGCCGTAGAAACAAAAAAATCGTAGACTCACGCTCCTATGCAACTGGAACATCAACCTGAAATCGTGGTTCTCCAAGATCCCGAAGCGGTAGCGCACTTTGTTGTTAGCGAAATAATCAAGCAGGTTAAGTTGAAAGCAAACTCCGTTCTCACGATCCCAACAGGCAAAACTCCTGAGAGAACATATGAATTGCTCGTCGAAGCGGTGCAAAATGGCGAAGTCAATTTTGACAAGGTAACTCTTAGAATGCTCGACGAATACGCATGTCTAGAACGAAAAGATTCACGAACATTTCAAAACCATCTAAGAAGAAAGCTTATAGACCCTATTAATTTCCCAAACGACCGATTTCAAACAATCGACAGCTGGCCCGAAGACGATTTTCCGGAAGAGGCTCGTCGCTTCGAAAACCTGATAAAAAGAACCCCCTCAGACCTGACTATTCTTGGAATCGGTCAAAACGCCCACATAGGCTTCAACGAACCTCCGGCAAGACCCACAGACAGAACAAGGGTAGTCCAATTAAGCGACGACACTTTGAGAGCAAACAAAAAAGATATTAGTAAACACGGAAAACGCACGCCAGAATTCGCTATCACACAAGGAATCGGCAACATCCTCGAATCAAAACGCATCATTTTAATGGCAACCGGTAAATCAAAGGCAGATATCATAAGACAAGCCGTTCGCGAAGCTGTTTCCGCCCATATCCCTGCCTCGTATCTTCGCCTTCATCCAAAGACAATTTTTTTCCTCGATCGTGCCGCCGCCTCACAACTCTAAAAATTTTCTTCCCTTCACTGGCTCCACTTTGCCGTCGATGTTCTAGATACTGGCCCCCTGATGAATCAAGGTTGGTGCCCGCTTCCTTCCGCCACAGCGATTGGATATCAAGGCCCCGTAATATTGTTGATAGAGAGAGTAGATAAAACTCTAACTAACATCGTAGAGCAAAACCATCGTATTCTTTTCAAACATCTTTGTAAAGGCTTGCAGAAGCCGTTTTCCGGACTTCGCTCACCACCAAATATCGCGTTATCATTCGCCTGCTCACTACTACATCTATGTACCAAGCAGCAAAACCGCGCTCACGATTTGCTCCAAATTTCCCAGAGCGTAGCCAAAAAACGAAAAATTAAACAATTTTCCCAGAATAAAGACATCAACAAGAATTATGACAACAAAATATTTGACGCTATTTCTCAGAAAATTCGCATATTGGCGATGGTATCTGGCCGGAACAAAAAGTCCCAAAATATTCCCTCCATCCAGCGGCGGAAAAGGAAGTAGGTTAAAAAGCCCCAGAAAAATACTCACATGAAAAATATATTGTATCTCGGTCAGCAAAATTTCAGGAATATAAACTCCGGCGTATTTCCAGATCAAAGCCATCAAAAACGCCAACATAAAATTTGAAGTCGGCCCCGCGAGAGCCGTCAGCGCGTTATCCCTCACCGGATGCCGAAAATTTGCCGGATTCACAGGCACCGGCTTTCCCCAGCCGATCTGCTGCGTCACGAGAAAAACCAGACTCCCCATGGGATCCAGATGCCGGACCGGATTCAAGCTCAGTCTGCCAGCCAGTTTCGCCGTCGGATCGCCAAGATAATACGAAACCGCCGCATGCGCCGCCTCGTGCACCGTCAGCGCCACAACCAGCGCAATCAAAAAATATGTAAAATCTATCGCGTAATTCATCGCCATGGATCATGCCACAAAAAAGCATTCCACAAAAGCCGCTTTTCTGCTATAAATTCACCCGCATCTATCACGGAGAGATGGCCGAGTGGCTGAAGGCGCACGCTTGGAAAGCGTGTTTCCGAGAAATCGGGACGAGGGTTCGAATCCCTCTCTCTCCGCCAGGCATCACATTTCGAAAAACATATCGACAATGGAACAAAATAAAAGCAGCAACGAATCTGCTCAAACCCCTTTTGCTCAGACATACTTCCACGGGACAAAGACAGACCTTAAAATCGGAGACCTTATCAAGGCAGGTTTCAACTCAAACTTTGGACAAAGAAAAAATGCGAAATACATATTCCTGACCGCGACACTGGATGCCGCTATTTGGGGCGCTGAACTCGCCTTTGGCGAAGGAAGGGAAAGAATTTACTTAGTAGAACCAACAGGGGCAATTGAGGACGACCCCGATTTAACAGACAGAAAATTCCCTGGCAATCCAACAAAATCTTATCGTTCAATTCATCCTTTCAAAGTTGTCGGCGAAGTTACGATTTGGCAAGGACACCCACCAGAGCAAGTTAAGGCAATGAAGGACGAGTTGGCAAAACTTAAAGAACAAGGCATTCAGTCGCTAAATGACTAAAGCGCATATAGACAGATAAAATGCTCGACCAGCGCCCGTTGACCCAACATCCCATTTCTGCCATACTCAATTTGGACTAAAATTCTCTAAATAAACATTTATGGCAAAATATGTAGACGGCTTCGTGCTCGTCGTCCCAAAGAAAAATGTCGCAAAATACAAAAAGATGGCAGCAGAAGCAAGCCGCATCTGGAAAAAATTTGGCGCAATTGACTACAAGGAATGCATGATGGACGATCCAAGGCCAAAATTAGTCACCTTCACATTCCCGAAGATGGCAAAAGCCAAACCCGGCGAAACGGTCTGGTTTTCATTCATAGTCTACAAATCGCGTGCCCACCGCGACTCGGTGAACAAAAAGGTGATGGCATATTTCGAAAAGAAATACGGAAAAAAAGAAATGGACATGCCTTGGGATATGAAGCGTTTCGCCTACGCCGGTTTTCAAGTTGCAGTTGAAATTTAAGAAACCATGACAAAATCACCAACCGCCACAGGCCAACTTCACAAAATCCCGCGCGACCTAAAACAAGCCCTAACCTCCAACCCGAACATACTCGGAAAATGGAACAGCCTCACACCTCTAGCGCAAAACGAGTGGATTTGCTGGGTCACTATCGTAAAAAAAGCCGAAACCAGAAAAGAACACCTCTCCCGCTTATCCGCAGATCTCCTGAAAGGAAAGCGCAGACCTTGCTGCTGGCCCGGCTGTCCCCACCGCAGACCAAACGCAAAGAAATGGTTTAAATAAAAATTCCAAATGAAATTCGTAGCCCTCCTCCGGGGAATAAATGTCGGCGGCAATCATAAAGTTGAAATGAAAAAGCTAAAAGCTCTTTTCGCGAACCTGAACTGCTCAAATATCTCGACTTACATAAATTCCGGCAATGTCATCTTTGAATCCAATCAAAACAAAACACATCTTTCAAAAGAAATTCCAGCCGCTCTCAAAAAAGAATTCGGTTTCGAAATCCCAACGCTGATAAAGACAAAATCGGAAATGAAAAAAATTGCCAAAGCCATTCCGCCACATTGGACAAACGACGAACACCAAA
>CAZHDA010000068.1:0-4117 GCA_964531125.1 uncultured Candidatus Peribacteria bacterium | reverse complement strand
CGTTAACCCTGAGCTAGGATCAAACTCTTCGTTTGAAAAGTTTTAAATTAGCTATGAAAAAAAATAGAAAAAATATACAATCGCACGATGTTTCTCTACTACATCCTGAATGTTAAGGAACGGCTTTAAATTAAAGAAAATCTGCCAAAAAGCAGACGTAGTGTATTGAAAAAAAAATTCAAAGTCAACAGATTTTCATATGGATTTCTTTACAATGATTTTTACCGAGCGTCAAGGCTATAGAGCTGAATTCTAAGCCAATTTTTGCTATACTGAACGGAGATAATTTATAAAAACACAAACATGTCAAAAGCAAAAAAGCGTTTCGATCCGACTCAAGCCTCTGTCCTTATTCCGACAGTTATTGAAAAAACATATGAAGGTGAAAGGGCCTACGATATATATTCCCGCCTTCTGAAAGATAGGGTTATTTTTCTTGGAACAGCCATCGATAGCAACGTGGCAAACTTGATTATCGCCCAATTGCTTTTCCTGGAAAATGAAGATCCAAAAAAAGACATCATAATGTACATCAACAGTCCAGGAGGCCATGTCACAGCCGGACTCGCGATCTACGACACAATGCAATACATAAAACCTGATGTTCAAACCGTCTGCTTGGGAATGGCCGCCTCCATGGGCGCTGTTTTGCTCGCGGGTGGCGAAAAAGGAAAACGCTTCTCTCTTCCAAACGCGGAAGTCATGATTCATCAGCCACTTGGCGGCGCGGAAGGTCAGGCTTCAGACATCGGCATACACGCAGCCCATATTCTCAAGACTAAGGACCTCTTGAACAAAATCCTCGCCCATCACACCGGTCAGGAACTCAAAAAAGTCGAAAAAGACACAGACCGCGATTACTTCATGAGCTCCGAAGAAGCAAAAAAATACGGCCTGATCGACAAAATCATAGAGAAACGCTAAACCTGTTTCTGGACATATTCAACAGCATACTCAACCAGTGCTTTTGCTATATTCACATCAACTGCCTGTTCCAAGGCTTTAAAACCCGGATTTGAATTTACCTCAAGCACAACGGGCCCTTCCTTGCCGCGCATCACATCCACACCACCATAATTTAAGTCCAAAGCCTTTACGGCCTTCAAAGCGATATCCTCCTCTTCTTTTGTAATGTTCACAGGAGCCCCAACCCCGCCAAGCTCGATATTTGACCGAAACTCCCCTCTTTTTGCGGAACGCATCATAGCCCCTACAACTTTATCACCGATGACAAAAATCCTTATATCTTTCCCTCGCGAATTTTTCACATATTCCTGAAGCAGATACATCGGCTCATCCCATCTCAAAAACGACTGAAGCGCGCGCATACTTTCAATTATAGTCACCCCGTCGCCAAAAGATCCGAAAGGTTCCTTCAATATCAATGGAAATCCTTTTACAAAAGCTGCGGCCTGTTTCAGATCCTCCGGACGATGAACTATCACGGTTCGCGGCACGGGAATACCAAGCTGATCCAGAATCTGCACGGTTTTCACTTTATTTTTTGCGCTCAAAACAGGCTGATAGCGATTGAAAAGCAAAATCCCTTCAATCTCCATTTGATCAATCAAAGACAAATACAAATCCGCGTTTCGCAAAATGGAAGGCCTGGTAATCATCACATCATAGTGCAGCATCGGTTTCCCGTCATAATAAAGTCGCGGCGAAACCTTGTCGTAGATCAATTGAAACCGGCGCGAACGAAATATCCTCGCAGTATGCCCCATAGCCTTCGCCTCATTCTTCAGCTCAATTTCCTCAACCGACGCCTTCTCGTCAAGCGGCCGAAAAGAAAGTATCCCAACTTTCATAGAAATACCGTTAAAAACGCCACAAGTCTAGTCCCAAACTTTTCAAAGTCAATCAAAAAATCATGCTTTTTTTTTAAAGTATGCTATGATTCCCGCGCCATTTAATCTTTACCATGAAAAAATTTCTAAGCGGTCTTTTTATTGTCTTAAGCGTTCTCTCGTTCACAGCTTGCGGAAGCGAAAATGAAAACACATCTACAAGCACGGACATAAACCTTGAAGCCGGCCAAAAACTTTATGAGAATTCAGAATTGGCGTTAGCCTATCCGCAGGATTGGGAAGTCTTGGAACGCGACGATTTCACTTCCAATTTTCCGGCCTCAACAGTCGTCGCCATGCGCAGCAATTTGAAAAATGAAAAATTTACGCCAAACATCAGCGTAAATAAAAAAGAATTTAAAGAAGACACCGCGTCCATCGACTTCGCCAAAGGCACGATCGAACAGGCCAAAAACACTCTCCAAAATTTCAAAGAAATTGAAAGCAAAGCAGTCAAAGTCAAATTTGGTAAAACGGAACTGGACGGATACCTCGCGACATTCCAAGGCAAAAACGACGCCGCCTCCCCTATTTTAAACTTCAGCCAGCTTTATGTCGTGAATGGTAAAACCGGCTACATGATCACCGCCGCTTATCTCTCCGACACCGACCAAGCCACCACAAAAATGATTGATTCCTCGTTGAATTCCTTTATGCTGAAGTAGAAAAAACCTACAATCAGGCGCCATGGCCAAGTGGTAAGGCAGCGGTTTGCAAAACCGTTATTCCCCGGTTCGAATCCGGGTGGCGCCTCCAGAACAACACCTAAACCTGCCTCTGACTATTTTCGAACTGTTCAAAAACTCTTTTTGCAACTTCTTCACGCACTTTATCGATTGCCTCCAAACCAGTCTTCTCAATATTCAAGATTGTTAAAAACGGATAAAATCTACTACGAAGCCCATATACAGACCTTCCTTCATCTATTAATTTTAATTGCCATCTGACATAAGAGGTAAAATCACTATCCATTCCTTCCATCCTAATCTTTTCAAATTCCAAAAGCATTTGAGCTATCAAATCACCATATTTTTTCATAAACGGAAAACCTTCCTCCGGAAGCTCTGGATTCCCAATCATCAACCTCATACCACAAATATTCAACAATTCAGGCTTTACTTGTTTCAAAAATTTAATTAGCAAAGCTGGCAAATGCTTCCTTGTAAGAATACCTAGTGATTCAGACCCCTCATCACGCTCAAAAATTTCATTTTCACACCGATTCATCACCTCTTCCAATCTCCACACAAAAAATTCATGACTCAATGATTCATTTTCTCTATAATATAATTCGAAAGCCACAATCTCATCCAAAACTCTCGATTCAAGAGCTTTCAGCTCTTCATCAGTCATTTGTTCCATACACGAACCATAACATATCGTTCGGAGAAGTCAATACGCACCTTTATCAGGGACCAGTTGTACAAGACTTTGTACAAAATCTTGACAAGCTACCGACAAAGGGATATACTCAAGTCACGCTAATCAATACTCATGGACAGCCTCGTTATCTCTACAGATCGCCTTATTTCATCCTCCGAAGCCAGAAATAAATTTGGTAAATTACTGAAAGACATATCAATCAACGAAGGCAACTATTTCGTCATCATGGACAACGGTAAAGTTTCTGCACTGCTCGTTCACCCAAAGTGGCTGAAAGACGAGAACGGGGATGGTTTTCCTGATTTGGAAAAATTGCGCGAAGAATGGGATAGATATTCTCAGCCCGTTGCCGAAGCAATGGAAATTCTCATGACAATGGACCAAGAAGCCTTACCAGCCTTACTCAAATAAAATGTATATTTTCGATTCGGACATTTTGGTCGACTATCTCCGTCTCCACAAACCGGCAATCAAACTTTTGGACGGAATAGATAGAAAAGATCGCAGAATTGCATTTTTATCACAATTTGAACTCTTGAAAGGATGTGTCAAAAAAGCCCAATCTCAAAAAGTGGACTCTTTCCTCAAGCACTTCAATATCATACCGTTGGACAAAGTTGTCGCCAAAAAAGCTCTTCAAATTTACAGAACAGACAAATGGCATACCGGCATACAAATTGCCGATAGCTTCATAGCAGCAACTGCCATCGAAAATAAACTCACGCTAGTCACCAGAAACATCAAACATTACAAAAACATTCCTTCGCTGGAACTCCAAAAACCATACTAGCCCCTTTACATTTCCTCATGCCTTCCCATATAATTGCGAACAGTATCCCCTAACCTCATTCTATGGGAAACGCACAGGCACTCGCCTTTATCTA
>CAZHDA010000067.1:0-4126 GCA_964531125.1 uncultured Candidatus Peribacteria bacterium | reverse complement strand
GATGCGGGCGCGCGGCGCAAAGGTCACTGACATCGCTATTTTGGTGGTGGCCGCGGATGAGGGAGTGAAACCGCAAACAGTGGAAGCGATAAATCACGCCAAGGAAGCCGGTGTGCCGATTATCGTGGCATTGAACAAAATGGACAAACCGACGGCAAATCCTGACCGGGTAAAAGGAGAGCTGACAGAGCATGAACTACAGCCGGAGGAATGGGGAGGAAAGACTGTGGTGGTGCCGATTTCAGCCCTGAAAGGCGACGGCGTTTCGGATCTGCTTGATATTATTCTACTGACAGCGGAAATGGAAAATCTGAAAGCAAATCCAAATCGCGAAGCGGTAGGCACTGTGGTGGAGGCAAATCTGGATAACAGTTTGGGGCCGGTGGCTACCGTGCTGATAAACACTGGAACTCTGCATGTGAAAGACTATGTGATCGTGGGAAGCTCATATGGAAGGATCAAACTGATGCGCGACCATAACGGTAAAGATATTAAAGTCGCGGGACCTTCGACGCCGGTATTTATCGCTGGCTTGAGCGTGACGCCAAAAAGCGGAGACATCCTGCAAGCGGTAAAAGATGATTCGACGGCAAAATCAAGAGCGCAAGAGATCGGCATAATCGGTCGGGAGAGTGATCGAGAAAAAATGTCGGCGATGAATCTGATTATTTCAAATGTGAAATCTGAAAAAGTGCTGAAGCTGGTTTTGAAGGCTGACACGAAAGGTTCGTTGGAAGCACTGAAACAATCGATCGCAAAGATCAAAGACGAGGAAGTGGCTGTAAAGATTATTCACAGCGGGGTCGGCAGGATCAATGAATCAGATGTGATGATGGCGCGGGCCAGCCGCGGAGTAGTGTTTGGTTTTCACGCGGACTACGATTCTCCGGGAGTGAAAAAGAGCGCGGAGCGCGAACATGTGGAAGTGCGAAACTACAAAATTATTTATAAAATGCTGGAAGATATTCAACAAATTCTGACCGGTCTGCTGGAGCCGGAAGTTGTTGAGGTTATTTTGGGAAGGGCAACAGTAAGACAGGTGTTTTTTCAGAAACGCACCGACATGATAGTGGGCTGTAAAATTTTGAATGGAAAATTAAAAAATAAAGCGAGGCTTAGAATTATCAGAGGAAAGACGGCTGAGGACGCTGACAATATAGTCGGCAAAGGTATTATTGATAGCTTAAGAAAAGGTGAAGAGCAGGTCGTGGAAATCAAAGAAGGCAATGATTGCGGAATCAAATACAAAGGCGACATTGTGCTTGCCGAAGGCGATATTCTTGAGGCGTATGAGGAGGAAAAGCGCCAGCGAACTATCGGTTAAATTTATGGCGAAACTGGAAAAAATAAAACTGAAGACAGTGACGGACGAGAGGGGTAATTTGAGCGTGATTGAACTGAAGGATTATGTTGATTGGGAAGTGAGGAGAATTTATTATTTGACTGATGTGAAAGCGGCGAGAGGCGGGCACGCGGTGCGAGGCGAAAAGAAGATTTATATTTGCCAAAAAGGGACGGTAAAAGCGAGACTGCATGACGGCGAGAAGTGGAATGAGTTTGAATTGCTTGGTCCGGACGATGCGCTGATAATGCGCGAGATGTGTTTCAGGGATTTTTACGAATTTTCGGCGGACGCAGTGCTTATGGCTGTGTCATCGGTGGAGTATAAAAAAGAAGACTATATTTATGATTTGAATGAATTTATTAAAGAAGTTAATTCATGAGCAAAATTTTAATCACCGGCGGAGCCGGTTTCATAGGCAGCAATTACGCGCATTACCGATTCGAAAATCATCCGAATGATGAAATCGTGGTGCTGGACAAGCTTACCTACGCGGGAAATCTGGATAATTTGAGTGACCTTATGAAAGAGTCGAGGTTTAAGTTCGTGCAGGGAGATATAGCGAATCAGGAATTTGTGGAGAAACTTTTTGGAGATGAGAAGTTCGATATAGTCGTAAATTTCGCGGCGGAAACGCATGTGGACAGAAGCATAAAAACGCCACGAATTTTTGTGGAAACCAATATCATAGGGACATTCAATCTGCTCGAGGCGACGAGACAAAACGCAGTCGGGAGATATCATCAGGTTTCGACGGATGAAGTGTATGGCGACCTCGGTTCAAATTCAAAAGACTTCTTCACTGAGACCACTCCCCTCGCGCCAAACTGCCCTTATGCCGCGACGAAAGCATCGGCGGATATACTCGTGAGGAGTTTTTTTGAAACCTACAAGATGCCGGTGACGATAAGCAGATGTTCAAATAACTACGGACCGTACCAATTTCCTGAAAAGCTGATCCCCTACTTCTTTAGACTGCTTTCGGAAAATAAAAAAGTGCCGGTGTATGGCGACGGGCAAAATGTGCGGGACTGGCTGTATGTGGTGGATCATTGCAGGGCGATTGATATGATTCTGGAAAAAGGCAGGCACGGGGAGGTTTATAATGTGGGCGGAAATAATGAAAGGACAAATTTGGAGATTACGCAGGCGCTGCTTGAGTTTTTTGGGAAGGATGAGAGCCAGATCGAGCATGTGGAGGACCGGCTGGCGCATGACAGGCGGTATGCGATAGATTCTGGGAAATTGCAGGGTGAGCTGGGCTGGAAGCCGTCGGTGACTTTCAAGGAAGGAATTGCGAAGACCTTTGAGTGGTATAAGGGGAATGAGGAGTGGGTGCGGAAGCTGGGGGAGAGATAATTGTCCTTAATGGCATATAACAAAAATCAACATACAGTTCAAAAAGCATATCTAAGTCAATGGGAGATCGATGATGATTTTTTTGTTTACGATTTAAATAAAAAAAAACTATATGATAAAAATTCTCCTAAAACGATATTCCGTGAAGAGTACATATATAACTGGAATGACTTTGAGGGACGTGACAGATATTTGATTGACGACATTTTTACTGACATCGAAAACCAAGGTTTCCCAGTTATCCAAAAGATACTTAACAACCCCATAAATGGAGATGAAAAACAGTTATTGTCCCTGTATGTTGCCCTGCAAACAATTCGTACTCCTAAAATGAGAGATTATATGCATGAATTGACCCTTGCAATTTCTAAAAATGGATTAATTGAACAACTAAAGGATTCAAAGAAAAAAATAGCCTTGCTCAATGAAATGCCGAAAGAATCTCATGAATTTATTAATAATATCGCCTCTGATCCAGAAAAAAATGTTAACGATCTTTTTAACAATAAATTTATATTTAACATTAAAAATATTAGAGAGATATGGCTCCAATCCAGCTTAACTGTACTTAAAGATCTGGCACAGAGTAATTTTCATGCTCATTGGTTTCTTTTTCAAGCTGGAAAAAGGAGATCCTTTATAACATCCGATAATCCCGTCACGACTATTAGCCAAATCAATGCTAGCTGTAAAGCTACTAAAGAAAATGTTAATTTCACTCAAGTAACGTTTCCCTTGTCTCCGAAATTCTTGCTTTTAATTCACAAGGATCATAGGAAGACTAGTTCTCATAAGGTATATAAAACCAAGCGTATGGAATGTTCTGATTCAGTTAGAGAATTTAATTGGAGAACTGCTACATACGCTGATAGGTACATCGTATCACATTCCGACAAGCTACTTCTCAAAATTAGTGAAATAACTTATCCCGATTGGGTGAACATCAGGCATAATAAAGAAAGATTTGAAGATTCTAGTAAGGGTTTTATTCACGGTTTTAAAACTGAAAACAAATCGATAAAATTACTTAAAAGAATTTACTGAAATAGCCCCATGTCCCTTCTCCACCACGCAAAATCCCAGGTCATCAGGTCTAACCGCATGCGTCGAAAAAATGGAGGGATTGATACTCTGTATGCGTTTGTGCTCTCCGAGAGCGGGAAAATTAAGGAGTTTTATACGCGGGCGTGGGTTTGGGGTGAAGTTGTGGGTTCTGCGAATACTTTTGCGAGCAATCCTCGATATTTGTAAGATGCGGGGTGTATTTTGATAACTTCTACAAGAAGCTCTGCGTCTCCTTTTTTGAAGACTCCAGGGTCACCTTCCGCTAGTCCAATTAGAGCTTTGGCCATAGGAGAATTATATGAAACTAAATTTTCATCAGGGACCGACTCTCCCCATGCACCGATAGTTATCTCTCTTTGC
>CAZHDA010000066.1:0-4139 GCA_964531125.1 uncultured Candidatus Peribacteria bacterium | reverse complement strand
ACATAATCGTACAAGCCGTCACGGATAAGGTGGTAAAAGGTGCGGCCGGCGGGGCCGTTCAAAACATGAATCTGATGTTTGGACTTTCTGAAACAACAGGCCTGTCTAAGATGAGTCCACTATTCCCATAAATCCTTATGTCGCATCTACTTAAAACATACGAGCAATATCCTGTAAAACTTGTCAGGGGCAAGGGCGTTTTCGTCTGGGATGATCAAGGTAAAAAATATCTGGATTTTTATGGCGGACACGCGGTTTGTCTCTTGGGTCATTGTCATCCAAAAATAGTCGCCGCGATAAAAAAACAGTCTTCAAAGTTGATTTTCTATTCCAATGTTTTCCAAACGATTCCGGCGGATATTTTAGCGGAAAAACTCGCCAAAACTTTTGAACCGGAAAAATATCAAATTTATTTCACAAATTCAGGATCCGAAGCAAATGAAACGGCTCTTAAAATTGCCCGCAAACATACCGGGAAAAAGCATATTGTTTCGTTTAAAAATTCCTTTCATGGCCGCGGAATCAGTCCACTGGCAGTTACCGGAATTGAGTCTTATCACAAATTTGTACCGAATCTAGACGAATACACCTCGTTCGCAGAATTTGGGAATATCAAAAGCGTTGAATTGTCGTGCACGGCCGATACTGCAGCTGTAATTTGCGAACCTATACAAAGCATCGGTGGAGTTAATATGGCGGATATTTCGTTTTACAAGGACCTTGCAAATTTTTGCACCAAAAAAAACATACTGCTCATTTTTGATGAAATTCAAACAGGACTTGGTCGTACCGGAAAATTTTGGTTTGCAGAGCATGTGAATGTTTTTCCAGACATAGTTACAACCGCAAAAGGTATAGCTGGAGGATTGCCATTATCTGCTGTTTCAGTAAAAGAAAGCATCTGTTCCGGAATAAAAGTTGGCGATCATGCCACGACTTTTGGCGGAGGTCCAGTTCCCTGCGCCGCAGCTATCGCCACCATGGATGTGCTATCGCAAAAAGGGCTTCTTAAAGATGTGATAAAAAAGGAGACCCTCATAAAAGAAGTGTTGATGAAGGATCCAAAGGTCATTGGACTTCGTGGCAAGGGTCTTTTGATTGGCATAGAAACCGACAAACAGTACCCTAATCTTCCTGGAGACTGTCTGAAGGAAGGACTGATTATTTCAGGATACACCGCGGGAAATGTTTTGCGCATCATGCCTCCATTAATAGTAAAAACGGGAGACATAAAATCTTTTGCAAGAATATTTTTGTCAGCCCTCAACCGTCAATAACATATTACATGAGCTACAGTAAAAAAAACCTCTATCTTAAAAAATTCCGTAACAGGATATTTGTATTGAAAATAGGTGGCGAAGTAATAGAAAAAAAGAATGTTTTGCAGAAAATTCTAAAGGATATCAAAGAATTGGTGCGGTCCGGCATAAAGATAATCCTGGTGCACGGTGGCGGCAAACAGGCCGATCATCTATCTGCGCAAATCGGTCATACGCCTGTAAAGATAAACGGCAGAAGAGTCACTGGCCCACAGGATCTTGAAATCGCGAAAATGCTATACGGCGGCAGTTTAAATCTGGAAATTTTGAGTATAATGAAAAAATTAAAAATGAAGGGGATCAGGGTAAGCGGTCTTGATGGAAACCTATTGGATGTTTATTTGCGTGACAAATCAAAATTCGATTTTGGGTTTGTAGGTGATATCAAAAAAGTGAATCCGGGCATACTGCGCAGTCTTTTGAAGGAGAAATATGTTCCAATAGTTTCGCCCCTCGCCGTTACAAATGATGGGATTATAGTTAACATAAACGCGGATACCATTTCGACCAACATCGCTACATCACTGAAAGCCGCGAAGCTTATTCTTTTTACAAATGTTGATGGCGTATACAGAAACAATAAGCTCCTCAAATTGTTAACATTGGACGAGGCAATGGGACTTATCGACTCCGGCGATGCCAAAGATGGCATGGCTGTTAAACTTACCAATTGTATTCAGGCAATCGAAAAAGGGGTCAAACGCGTACATATAATCAATGGTCTTTCCAGTCACAGTCTTTTATCCGAGGTATTAACAAAGAAGGGCACAGGTACAATGATCACCACTAACAAGGAAAAAGATGCATATAGTCATGAATAATGGACAGAAAGGGCCAAAGACAGTAATCCTTGGAGGGATACACGGAGATGAATCTCTCGGCGTTAAAGTCTTGGAAAAATTGACAGAAACAATTTCCCCAAAAAAAATTTTTGGTGAATTACATTTGCTTTTGGGAAATCCGGAAGCTTACAAAAAAAATATGCGCTATGTTCATACGGACATGAATCGTCTTTTCAATGAAAGTCTGGAACCTCTGAAGAATCTGAATAATCCTAACAACGAACAAAAGAGAGCCGTCGAGATAGGATCTATTATCAAGGATGCGGATTTCTTGTTGGATATTCATTCCACGAGCAAACCTTCCGTGCCTTTTTTGTACATTGAAAACTCAGCTAAGCATAAGCAACTTGCCTCTAAATTTGATGTGGAAACGATTGTTTTGCAAGGAAAGACATTCCGTCCAAAAGAACTATTCTCCTCGACTGACAGCTTTGTTGATCGTTGCGGCGGAATTGGAATAACATACGAATCGGGCTGGCTAAAAGACTCTTCCTCCTTTGATAGTGTGTTTGAAAATACACTTCGCTTTTTGAGCGATGTCGGCACCCTGGATTCCGTAAAACATAAGAAAAAAAATTCCCTTCAAAAATATTTTGAGATCTATAATTGGGTGGTTCCACTTCAAAAGGAATTTACTTTCAGCGCAGATTATGAGAATTTTGATTTTGCACAGAAAAATGAGATATTGGCTTATGAGTCCGGCCGTCCAATCATCGTGACGGAAGATTCCTACATTATCTTTCCTAAAAAAAATATCGTTACCAATTCGCCAGCGTGTTGTCTGGCAAGAAAAATATGACAAAGCTCTGGGAAAAAAAGAAGACGAAGCTCAATCCGGCTGTTAACAGCTATATTATCAGCAAAAATCTTGAACAAGATAAAAAACTTTTGCCATACGATATTTTGGCCTCAATTGCGCATGCAAGAATGCTTGTTAAAATCGGTGTTCTTTCAAATAAAGACGGCGGGAATATTGTAAATGTTTTGAAAAACATTCAAAAACTTGAATCGGAGGGAAAGTTCAAGCTTAAGCAGAAAGACGAAGATTGTCATACCGCAATAGAAAATTTCATCGTTAAAAAACTCGGCCAGGCGGGCAAAAAAATACACACGGGGAGGTCTCGTAACGATCAGGTCCTGGTGGCGCTCAGATTATTTTCGAAAGATTATTTATTGAAAATAAAGGAGTCAACATTCACCCTTGCAGAGTTAATACTTGGTTTTGCAAAAAAACATGAATTCATCCCAATGCCCGGATATACACATACTCAGCAGGCAATGCCATCCTCCGTAGGACAATGGGCTGGAAGTTTTGTTGAATCACTGCTTGATGATGTTATCGCTTTGGACGCGGCAATAAGGTTAAACGACCAAAACCCGCTTGGTTCAGCGGCAGGTTTTGGGACATCAATACCCGTCGACAGAAACTACACATCAAAACTTTTGAAGTTTTCTCGGACTCAGATCAATTCGCTGTATTGCCAAAACAGTCGCGGCAAGATTGAAAGTTTTACCATCTCCGCTCTTGCTCAATTGATGATGACTCTTGGAAAAATCGCGAACGACATGGTCATGTTTACATCATATGAATTTGGATTCTTCAAAATCGACACCTCTCTGACCACCGGCTCGAGTATCATGCCTCAAAAGCAAAATCTTGATATTATGGAGGTTTTACGAGCGAATGTGAGCGTGATTTTTGCGAATCAGTCTCTGGTTCAAAACGCGGGCCATAATCTGATATCCGGTTACAATAAAGATCTTAAAATTACAAAAAAAGCTTTGATGGACTCATTCTCTTTGGTCAGTTCAAGCATAGCAATTACAAAACTCCTTTTTGACCACATGGAGCCAAATGAAGAACGCTTGATGAAGGCTTTTTCACTTGGAATTTTCGCCACTGATGAGGCCAATGAACTCGCACTAAAAGGCATGCCCTTCAGAGATGCATATAAAAAAATTGGCGAGTCGTTGGGAG
>CAZHDA010000065.1:0-4184 GCA_964531125.1 uncultured Candidatus Peribacteria bacterium | reverse complement strand
CAAAAAATGGCAAGCTTAGACCATGAATTTCGTCGATCCAAACATTTTTCGTGCATACGACATCCGCGGCATTAATATCAGCAAAGAAACCGCCTACCTTATCGGCCGTGGCACCGGCACTTATCTCATACAAAAATACAAAACTCGAAATATCGCCGTCGGCCGCGACAATCGTCTGGACGGCAACGAGCTGAAGGAATCCCTCATCCGTGGCCTTCTCGAAAGCGGATTGGATGTTGTCGACATCGGCCTTTCCGTCTCCCCAATTGTTTATTGGGCCACATGCGCGCGCGACTACGACGCAGCCATAAACATCACTGCAAGTCACAATCCAAAAGATTACAACGGTTTCAAAATCGTCACAAAAAACGCGCATTCAATTTGCGGCGACGAATTACAGGAAATTCTCAAACTCATTCAAAAAAAGGATTTTAATATTTCCGTCCACGAAGGCGATCTTTCTTCCGCCGATCTCAAGGATGATTATCTGAACGACATCGCTTCTCGTGTAAAACCCACAAAAAAACTCAAACTCGTCATCGATACAGGCAACGGCGTCACCGGACTTTTTGCGCCACAACTTTTCAAGCAACTCGGCTACGAAGTGGTAGAACTTTTCACCAATCTTGATGGTAATTTCCCAAATCACGAAGCCAATCCCGAAGAACTTCGCAACATGCAAGACCTCATCTCAACTGTCAAAAAAGAGAAAGCCGATCTCGGGCTCGGCTTCGACGGCGATGGTGATCGCGTTGGAGTCGTGGATGAAAAAGGAAATTTATATTCCTCCGATTTTATGCTTCTCCTTCTAGTCAAAGATCTTATAAAAGAAGTCCCAAAACCTAAAATCGTTTTCGATGTCAAAACATCGCAGGTTATCATAAATGAAATAAAAAAACTTGGCGCGATCCCGGTCATGTCCCGCGTAGGCCACAGTTTTATTGAAAAAACTATGAAGGAAATCGGCGCTCATCTCGGCGGCGAAGTCTCCGGCCATATTTTTTTTGAACACGGCTGGTATGGCTTTGACGACGCCCTTCTCGCCGCCTCCAAAATCACCAAAATCATCTCCTCTTCTCAAATTCCACTCTCGCAAATGTTCACTACCCTGCCAAAAACTTTCACAACTCCCGAATTCAAAGCCTCCTGTCCCGACGACAAAAAATTTGCCATCGTAAAAAAACTGGTCACGCATTTCACCGAACTCTACGACTGCCTCACTATCGACGGCGTCCGCATCAAATTCGACGATACCTCCTGGGCCGCAGTCCGCGCCTCAAACACGACACCAAACCTCACTCTTCGCTTCGAGGCCGACACAGAAAAAAAGCTCGCCGAAATCGAGGCCATCATGGTCGAAGAGCTTAAAAAATATCCGGAAGTCTCGCTCGATTGGTACGCCCCTACTTCGTCTTAAACAAGAACGAATCGCTGGACTTGTAGAAGATATACACAGGGTTGTAATTCGCCGCGTCTTCATCATTTTCGCCGCTCGGCCATTTAGTCACCAGCTTGTCCTCCGCCGCCGCAGGCACCAAATCTCCGGACCCTTCGTCGTATCCATATCCATCCCGACTATCAAAAGCATGGAAAGGGTCAATGCCGTTACAAGGATAGTCGCTCCCCTTGTCCCCATACACAGGAACACCATTCAAAATATTAACCATGTCTTCTATATTCAAAGCCTTTTCACAAACCTGATCAATCGGCAATCCATTAAATGTTTCCAGATCCAGTTTGAAAAGTCTCAGATAATTCAAATCATACAATTGCGCCAGTTTCTTATTTTGCGTGGTCTCATTTCCTCTGAAAAAGTAACTCGATTTTCCACACAGATCCGCGCCACCAATTGAATTTCTCGCAGACACACCGCCTTCCCACAGCAGCTGGTAGCTGTTATTCGAAAGATTCACGAAATAATCATTCAGCTCGTTCAAGTCTCCGTTATTCAAAAGAGCCTCATAATCAACCTCGGATATGTATGAAAATACCGACCCGTCCGCGATCATACTTGCCTGAATATTTCGCACCGTCGTATCGATAAACACATTTCCGCTCGCGCTAAATTTCAAAGTTTTTGGATTGTTCTCGTTTGGCGTCTGCTTAAACACGGCTATCGCCAATTGCCCGCCGTCGTTATAAATATCACCATCCACATACAGATTCCCGCCGTCAACTACTAAAGCGTATTTCGTACTTCCCCATGGCCCTACATTCAAATGCACATCCGTATTTTTATAATAAAGAACTGTCTCCGTGTCCGCACCATTCTTCACCTCAAATTTTTTGTCGGGACTACATGCAGGGTTTGCAAGCGAATTCACGCTACAGTTCGATCCATTATTGATGTCTGTTATCGCCCCACCATAATTTTTCACATTTTTATCAATCGCGTTTTTCACGGAACTGATAGTCTGATCTCCGACCGGAGACACCGACGCGACTCCAACATTCACACTGCAGGAATACTGAGAATAGACGTTCCCGTGGACCACGATCGCCGGATTTGCGACCACATCCCCGCCCAATCTTGGCAACTTATTCGAATAATATTTCACCTCTTTCCCATCTTTTTTAAATCTGACTTTCGTATATAAACTCGGAGCCTGTACAAAACCGCAAAGTTGCGGAGGATTTCCCCCGGCCTGCGGAACATCCGGCAAAGTCGCTTCAGCTGCCAAATCAAACTCTCCAAGATTTTTAAACTTATCGAATGTCTGCGAAATCTCTTTTTCGCTATCAATAATAATTCCATTCACGCCATCATCAAACCGCGCCGCCAATTCACCATCCGGATCGGAGAAAAGAAAATCAAAATTTGAAACCACCTGCCCCGGATAATCAGCTTCGCATTTGGCTTCCGTCGCAGCGCTGTCATAAGCCAACCCAATGGATGTCCATACGCTCCCGACATCCGGATTTAAAACATTTCCCGCCGCCTCCTCAGCGTTCACTTTGAAAATCACCGGCACGGACCTGAATGCTTTGATCGCATCCTGCCTGTCATCCGCGTATAAAGTTTCAAAAGTATAAACGGGTTCAAAAGCGAGCGACAAATCAAGCTTCCCATTCGCGTAAATTATGCTGTTTGACGGAACCACGTCCACTCCTGCTTTTTTCAAGGTATATTGAATCCTCTTCAGTTTCAGATAATTCGGTTCCTCATTATTATCCACATCGTCAACTTTATTCAAAAACACTTCATTCTGAAAATTCAGCGCCGGCTCGGTACTTGTAGTTTCGGAAACGTTGCCATCGCGCGTCGGCGCAAAAGAACTGATTTTTGTATTCAATTTATAATGTCCCGGATCTCCTGCGACAGCCTGAAAATTCGCATCGGAAACAGCTATAGGCTTGTAATTTACAGCGCCTTTTCCACCGGCTCCAAACCCTGGCACCAGCGTCCCCTGATTCCACGGGCTTTGAATCGCATCCAGAGCATCGCCCACCTCGTCACCTCTTGTCTGATTTTTTTTCACAGTATCATCCCAATAAAAATTCATCGACACATCAAAATCGTCCAGACTCGCCGGCTGCTTGTTTGAATCTCTCAAGTAAAGGTTTATCGTATATCCATCGCTTCCATCAGCCAATTTTGGACCGCTATCCGGCAAAGCCGCGCCCTCCACATCCACCTCCACACACGCTCCGGTCCAGTTCACTCCATCACACCAGTGCTCATCTATCGGAGGCTCTATTGGAGGCACGCCCTTTATCGCCACATTTACGCCGCTAAAACCCAGATATATTCCAGCCTGCGAATAAGCGTATCCGCTCAAACTGCCGGTATCAGGATCCATTTTTACACCATAATTTACACCACCACAAAGAACGGAGCTTCCGGGAATTTCGGTCGATCCACCAAAGCAGTTAAAATTGATATATCCGAAAACCGGACTCCACGCATATCCTTTTAGCTTCACATCGGGCCCGTTTGGAATCGGCTCGTCTGTGAAAACACCGTAGTTAAAAGCTCCGCAATCCACGCCCTCGTTGCTTCCATTTTCACATCTCAAAGAAATATATCCGATATTGTCATTCCACATAAAACCCTTGAGCAGATAACTGTCAGCTATTTTATTTCCGCCCACATCCACTATTTTACCCTGCGCGTCTCGTTTTTCATCGGCGCAAGCCGCATATTTCCTCTGAAAGGAAGATCCCGCATCACTCGCATCATACGG
>CAZHDA010000064.1:0-4196 GCA_964531125.1 uncultured Candidatus Peribacteria bacterium | reverse complement strand
TTCAACCTACCCTTCCAAATCTTATCAATATTCACGCGATACAGATTATTGTATTTCTCCAGCTCGTCCGGACCGGCCATCTTTAGCACATCGAGTTCCGGCGCGAACATTTCGCTATATCTGTCCCTCCTTCGAATCTGCTTTATACTCCCGTCCGCATACACCATCACTGCCGCCGCGCGCTTGATCGTATTGAAATTATTGGACATCACCTGAGCGTATGCGCCCACATCCATAATCGCCAGCAAATCCCCCGCCGCCAGCTTCGGCATACTGATATTTTTCACGATCAGATCCCAGCAATCACATGTGTTCCCGGCAATTGTAACATTGTGGATTCGCGGAAGCCGCAATTTATCCGCAGGCAAAACATCGTAGCTTATCCCCTCCTGCACAAGCGCGTCCGGAACAAAATTGTAAGTTGACCCGTCAGCGATCACCATGCGTTTGTTCAACCCAAGCCTTTTTTTCGCGATCACTTTCGTCAGGCCGATTCCGGCATTAAGCGTGATACTTTTTCCTGGTTCAAAAATTAGTTTGTTCAGGTGAACATTATTTCTCTCGCAAAGCTTTTTAAAATATCTGGGAAAATCTTTCATGTCCTCAATCGGGAAAGCATATTCATTTCCAATCGCCGCAGGAAAACCGCCGCCTAGAGACAGACTTTTCACCCTGACTCCTTCCTCCTGACACTTTTTTATAAGTTTCACAAAAACGCGAGCCGCCGCCTTAAACACGCGCGGACTGCGCACATATCCTCCCATAAAATGAAATCCCCGAAAATCCACATACGGACTTTTCCGCGCCAACTCTATCGCACGATCAATATATTTTATGGGAATTCCGTATTTATTTCCTTTGGTGGAATAATTCCCCATTTCAATCATCGGATTCACGCGAATAACCAGATCAATATGCTTTTTCAATTTCCAAACAGTTTTTGCAATATGCTCAATATCCTCCAAGCTGTCAGCAGTTATCGATTGCACCCCGATTTTCGCGGCAAAATAAATATCGTTTTCTGTTTTATATAAATTGGTAAAAGTAAGCTGATTCGGTTTGAAATCGGCCAGAAGCCCCAGAATCAGCTCGCCAACGCTGGAACAGTCCAGCTCAAACCCTTCCTCCCTCACAATTCTCAAAATCTCCAGATTGCTGTTACATTTCACGGCATATTGAAGCTTTATATTTGGATGCTTCCCAAAAACCGCTTTAAACCTTCGAAGTCTGCGTCTGATCTCGCTCTCCACCATCACATAAAGAGGCGTGCCATATTTTTTTACAATATCGTCAACGGCAACGCCGTCTATAAGCATCACGCCACCCTTGTCCTGTGCCAAAAAATCTTCCCAGCGATCACGCATGTAACGATCTGAAATCGGTCTGTGAATGGGTCTCTGCTGAATTTGATTATTATTTCCGCCGCCGGGCTTCTTCTTCATTAAATTAAGTTTTTAACATCGTGAATTCTACAACTTTTTTTTCAATAATCAATTTATTTGCTATGATATCGCCATGAAAAAATCTGTAAAAATCGGCCTGATCCAAATGTCATGCGGTCCGTCACCAAAAAAGAACCTGCAAAAGGCTCTGAAAATGATTTCCGCCGCAGCAAAAAAAGGCGCAAAAATAATTGCGCTTCCGGAACTTTTCACCAGCCAGTATTTCTGCCAGAAAGCAGACGACAAGTCGGCCCTCTCGCTCGCATCACAAATCCCAAACTCCGTCACAGACGCCCTCTCGGACATCGCCTTCAAGCATAAAATCGTCCTCGTTGGCGGCTCCCTCTTCGAAAAAAAGGGAAAGGATTTTTACAACACTTCTCCGGTATTTTTACCCGATGGTTCACTCGCAGGCGTCTATCGCAAAACACACATCCCGGAGGACAATCTTTACCACGAACAGCATTATTTTAAATCGAGCGACGAAGGAATAAAAATCTTCAACACTCCTTTTGGAAAAATAGCCGTCCTCATTTGCTACGACCAGTGGTTTCCGGAATTTGCCCGTCTGGCCGCGCTAAAAGGCGCTGAAATTATTTTTTATCCTACGGCCATCGGCGTCATCGACGAAAAAGTCGAAAAAAACATCACCGGCGACTGGCAACAAATGTGGACAAATGTTCAGCTCGGCCACTCCGCCGCAAATTGCGTTGCGGTCTGCGCCATAAACCGTGTCGGCCGCGAAGGCGCGATCACTTTTTGGGGCGGCTCATTCATCGCCGATCCAGCCAGTAAAATTCTCGCAAAAGCCAAAAACAAAGAACAAATCGTCATCGCGGATCTCGACCTCTCCAAAGTAAAAGCCCTCCAAAAAGCTTGGAGATTTTTTGAATGCAGAAAACCTAAGCAATATAAAGCTCTATCCAAATGAACTCGTTTAGAATGCCTGCCGAATGGGAGCCGCACAAAGCCACTTGGTTGACTTGGCCGCACGACGAAGCCCACTGGCCGGGAAAATTTGAGAAGATCGAACCTGTTTTTGCACGCATGGCCCATGAACTCGCGCAAAGCGAGGAAGTCCACATTGCCATTCATGATGACCTCGTCCAAAAAAGCGCAGAATCCCATCTGAAAACTTTCAACAATATCTTCCTTCACCGCATTCCAAACAATTTCGCGTGGGCACGAGATCACGGACCGATTTTCGTCCACGATCAAAACAATAAAATTCAAATCTTAAACTGGCAATACAACGCTTGGGGCGACAAATACGCTCACGATCTCGACGACCAAATTCCTGTGCACATTTCCAAAATCACAAACATCCCGCACATCGACATCCAAATGGTCCTCGAAGGCGGCTCTATAGATGTAAACGGCTCAGGCACGCTCCTCACGACATCCTCGTGCCTCCTAAACCCAAACCGAAATCCGACCCTCTCCAAAGATGAAATTGAAGCAAACTTAAAAAAATATCTGGGCCTCGACCAAATCATCTGGCTGGAAAATGAAATTGCCGGCGACGATACAAACGGCCACATCGATGACATGACGCGCTTCGTCAGCAAAAACAAAATCATCACGATGGTCGAAGAAAACCCCGCGGACATAAACCACGCCTGTCTCCAAAAAAACTTAGATCTCCTCAAAAAAACCTCGTTCAAAATTATCCCGATCCATATGCCCTCCCCCGTCATTCATGAAAACACCCGCCTCCCGGCCAGCTATGCAAATTTTTACATCGCAAACACGATTGTCCTCCTCCCGACATACAACTGCCCGCAGGACAAACTCGCCATCTCCACTCTCCAAAAACTCTTCCCCACGCGAAAAATCGTCCCCATCGACTGCACCGACCTAATCTGGGGACTGGGCTCATTTCACTGTCTCACGCAGCAACAACCGGCCTAAAATCAGGCCTTGTACTTGCGATAAACCAGATTTGTGAAAACTATGATTCCAAACGCCATCAAACCTGAAAACAGGTAATTTAAAACTATAAAGACCACCTCTCCCTGTTGCAAATTCAAAACATATGAAACCACGACCATCGGCAAAGACAAGATAATTCCAATCACCAAGCTGCCGCCGATATAATTTCCAAAAACCTTCCACCATTTTCCTGCGACAGTTTTGATACTCTTATCCACAGCCTTTTGCCCGGGCAAACCATCTTCCACAAAACAGAAATATGAAAACGTCACGCGCACGGATCGGATAAAAATCCATACTCCTGCAAAGAGCATAACCAACCCCAAAGCAAGATTCACGATTGACCCAAGACTATTCAACAAAGCAAACCCGATTAAACCAGCCACCATCAGTAGCAGTGGAGCAATCATATACAAAATCGTCCTCAGCACCACCCTCACGCCTCCCCAAAACTTTTTAAATCCAAATCCGAAAGCCGCTGCCGGACCAACCTTTCCACCATCCAAAAGTTTCGTCGAAAGAAAAACAGTAATTATTGTACTTAAAATTCCCAAAACAAAACTGACCAAAAAATAACTCACTCCAACTCCGACCACCGGTCCGGTCAACTCAGGAAACTCGCCGGGCGTAGCCATAAACATCTCTGCAAAATTTTTCGTAATCACCCACTCCAGCGCGCCCATTGCCATAAAAACAAAAAACACACTTCCGAAAAACACGGGCAGATTTGTAAAAATCACTTTGAACGATCGCCCGATCATCGCAAAGAATCCCGTCGGCAGAGAAGAACTTTTCGCCATATAGAAATTATTAATATTAAAC
>CAZHDA010000063.1:0-4560 GCA_964531125.1 uncultured Candidatus Peribacteria bacterium | reverse complement strand
CTCCCTTCAGACACGACATCTCTCGTCCGATTCAATCTCGGCAAAATCCCGGAAAATCTGCGAGACACTCTTCCTGCCCAGATCGACGGTTTCAATGCGGGGTTTACCGGTGACTACTCTACTCGCTATTCTCCCGCAATTTTCGAAAAGCTAAATCTACAAACTTTTTATTTTTTCTCATTGTCCGAAAGCGTAAACGGTCCGGAAGCCCGTGGTGCAGCCACAAAAATGGATGAAGAAAATTTCATCAAAGCCCTCATGACTATTCCTGATGATAGTTTCGGCGAGCTTATCAGTAACCCAGATATCCCATGCGACATGCGTTACGAAGAATGCTACTACTACATCGAGCCATACATGATCATTGCCGATTCTTATGATATTGAAGTAATTTTGAATAACCTTCTGTCGGATGCGCCGCGTTTGAATTCAAATCCTGTTTACAAAAATATAAGCGAAATATATGAAACTGATTCTGTCATGAATTCTTATTTTAGCGACGAATATTATCGTGAAAATTACTCGGACATCTTTGGAAACTTTTTTGGTGCTGTCTCTGACAATTTGAATAGGGCGATAAACGGGGGTGGAGCATCGTACTCTTTAACAGATAAAGGTCTAAGCGCGAAAATGCGATCCGAATTTGAAGCTGACCATGACATTATTTATGATGAGATAGATAGGACTCAAAACCTGCGCCTCTATAAATATATGCCTACGGACGCGCCGATTTTGCTTGGAGATAGTGCACAAGTGAGTTCTATGGATATATTTTTAAGCGAAGATGAAATTAGCATGGTAAGTGGTGAAATAATGAACGAATTTGGTATTGATTTGGAAAACGAAATCCTTCCTGCGATTACAAAGGAATTGGCTGTGGCAGTGTATGACACCGGAGATCCTCTTCCGGCTTTGACGATTATGAGTGACGCTTCAAAAAATCTGGAATCAGCTCAAAAGGCCTTGGATAAAATTGTAAATTTGATATGGGAAGAAGGAAAAAAATCCGGAACACGCAAATATGTGAATGAAGACAAGGTTGCGTTTCATGATGAAAACGGAAATATAATAACGATATCAAAAAATCCTGTGAAAATCGGCGATAGCACTTTGACTGAATTCACACTTTCACATCAAAGTCGTTCCTCGGCAAACAAATATGTAAGGCCAATTTTAGATAAAATTCTAAATCTGAAAATTACTGTTGGAATTACGGACGATGAAGTTTTGGTTTTTTCCAGCGATCCAAATATCGCGAAAAATTACGGTAAAAAAATGCAAAATTCGGATATTGATGCTTTGGCATTTAGGGAGCCGTTCCAGATGAGTTATATGAATTTTACTGGGCTTGCCTCGTATGTCGCCAATTTTTTCGAAGAAATAGGTCAACCTGACGGACAGATTGCGGAATTCGGAAAAGCGCTTATACAGGCCTTTTCTTCATTCAAAAGTTTCTCGATGATAGGAGTTTTGACAGGCGACAGCAATGTTGATACGGAAATTAGTTTACTGATTGATTTGACCGATCTGAAAAAAATCACGGCAGACTTTCAGAATCTTGAACGCATTGGTGACAAGCTGGATGCCTCAGGCGAATTTGATCGTCTGTTCAGCTCTATGCAGGATTACAAAGATGTTCCAACCGACGCGTGGTTCGCCGATGATGTTTATTTTTTGACATCAAAAGGTGTGCTAAAGAGCAGGGACTATTTCCGCCCAGCGGACAATATCACCCGCGCCGAGTTTGTCAGCATGATCGTCAACTCTCTAAAGAGCAGCGGTCAAATCGACTTGTCACGCAACGGTTACTACGGCGAGCCACAGTTTAGCGACACCGATTATTCTGATTGGCATTACTATGATTTGAATCTCGCCAAAAATTTGGGCATCATCAAAGGTTTCTCCGACAACACTTTCCATCCGGATCAGACCATTACCCGCGCTGAAGCCGTGGCTATTTTAATGAACACGATCGACAAATTCCCAGCGATAAAGGATTCTCTTTCCGCCACTTCAACCAGGAAATTTTCTGACATCAGTTCCAGTAGATGGTATGCCACACCAATCAATGAATTCGGGAAATACGGCCTTATTAAGGGTGACTACATGCGTAGATTTTTCCCGCTTCACAATCTTACCCGTGCCGAGTCCGCAAAATTGATCAGGGGAGTGTTCTTTAGATAGAATTTCCACTATAATCTCCCCGACATCTTTTTCCTCATTCCCTATGCGCACCTCATCTCCCCGTGGCTTCACTCTCCTCGAGCTCATCATAGTTGTCGCCATCATGGCTATCCTCGCCACGGCCGGGCTGGTCAGCGGTATCCGCGTCCAGCAGCAGTTTAGCTTTTTAGCCGAATTCAAACAGGTCCAATCCATCCTCCGCCAGCCACGCATTCACGCCATCACACAGCTCGGCGTTCCGGATTCTACGGATCAGGACGGCGACACCAACGAAACAGAATCGTACATCCCGCCGGCCTACGGCGCGCACATAGCTGGCGACACTATCACTATTTTTGCCGATCTCGCCGGCAACGACTCCCCGGGTTTTTACAAAACGCTTTCACCATCTCAAAGCGGAAGAGATGCCGACCTCGCCTCATACACAATTTCAAATCCCAAATACGCTCTCAAAATTTACGATGGTTCCTACACCGACATCTCCTCACTTGACTTGCTCTACTCACCGCCATACGCCGATTTCGCCGCTTCCGAAGGCGCTTCACACACCACTATAACTGACTCCACTATTATCCTCGCCCTCGTCGACACACAAAACAGCTTTGCCAGATATTTTGTAATTTTTACGAAATCCGGCCTGATCGAAGCCGTCGGCGACCTCTCCCAGTTTGGTCTTGAAAACTCAGCTTATGAATTTTAAATTAAAAAATTCGCGCGGCGAAACACTCGTCGAAGTCATGGTCTCACTCTTTGTGATCATGATCAGTGGTGCCGCCGCGACTCTGATTGTCATGACAGCGCTCGACACGACAGTCACCTCCGAGCGCTATCTCGTGGCCCAAAATCTCGCCGAACAAGCCGCCGAGGAAATCAAAAACCTCCGAGACACAAATTGGCTCGCTTATCCGCTTTTTCATGATAAATGCTGGCTCATGATTGCCGGCACGACCTGCACGGATTCGATTCAGGGAACCTTGTTTACCACAAACAGTGTTTACTCACTTTCAAACGGAATTTTCGAATCTCAAGGTTCTCCGCTCAATCTTTCCGACGGCCTGGGCCAATCCGATAATAATTTTCAAGTCACTTTTACAGGCCAACCCGATCCCTCCGAATACTATCGCCAGATAGCCGTCACCTCCGCCGACTCTGATTCCATCGCCTTTATCGTAACTGTAGAATGGCTCGATGGCGCCAAAACAAGCCGTTTTTCCAGCGACACTATTACAATCGAAAACGAACAACAATGAACCAAAAAGGTTTCACTCTTATAGAAATTCTTCTCGCCGCCAGTATTTTCACGCTCATCGCGACTATTTCTACGACTCTGCTGATTTCCACCGTCAACACGGAAAAAAAGACTGATATCCGAAACGCGCTCTACGATGATGCCCGCGTTGTGATGGATCAACTCGCAAATTATATTCACAACAACGCTATCGATTACGACGAATATTATAGTGTGAATGTCCTTCAAGAAAATACTTCAAAAATCGCCTACGGCCTCTATCACGGCGCTTACGGTAGCCGTTTTTTCCACCCGGGCGAACGCCTCGATCACGCCACTGCTGTAAATCCCGATGACCTCGGTGTTGAATGTTCCTACCCGCCAAACGAACCACTCGCGACCTGCGAAGTGATTTATGACCTCTCGCAGGACGAAAACACAGGTCAAAATCCATACCATGGTTCCACGGCAAATCCGGATGAAAATCCCGGAGCCCAGGATGACGCCAACGCTTTTTGCGACGGAGTTCTCGGCGGAAATTCCTGCGCCGATTTCCCAAACAATCAACCCGAACTTTATCTCATCAGTCCCACCGGCGGCGAAAAAATCATCATTGCTCGTCAAACCATAAATACAGACAATGATCACTCGCTCGCCATTCTAAAATTGCAGGGCCTCGATGTCGATCAAAACGGACTTTTTGATTTGTATAAATGCGAAGACGGCTACACCTGCGATACCACCTCGGAGACTATTTTTGGTTATTTGAATGGCTACCCTGGCATAGAAAATTCCTCCGATGTCTCGGAGCAAAAGCTTTCACTCGCTTATCAAGACGACCTCGAAAACTACGACGCAAGCTCGTCTCCATTCGTCCCGATTACCGCTTTCCGCAGCGATGTTTTGTCTGTTCAGTTTTATATAAATCCTCTCGACGATCCTTTCAAAGCTTACGCCGAATCAAACATGAAGCGTCAGCCCTCTGTCACGATTGTCCTCACTATGCAGCCTTCAATATTTGATCGTGAAAATTACCCCGGCGGTAAATTTCCTACTGTCACCGTAGAGCGCACAGTTTCCACAAACATCTATCAGGATGTCGAAAGCTACCCGCCGACAAATGATCTGGATTGGCTGAAGGAGTTGCT
>CAZHDA010000062.1:0-4653 GCA_964531125.1 uncultured Candidatus Peribacteria bacterium | reverse complement strand
GTAGCCATGGGAACATTCGGGCCGGTTTATTTGCGAATTTGTTCGGAAGATTTGCCCGTTGTTTTTCAGGATGGGACTTCGTTTGAATTTGGAAGGGCAAAGGAATTTTTTGATGAAGAGGAAAAATATGATTTGGCAATTTTTTCCGCCGGTAGGATGTTTGAGCGGGCGGTCAAAGTGGCAAAGAGACTTCGTGCGGAGGGGAAGACTGTTCAGGTTTTGAATGTTTCTTCGGTAAAGCCTTTGGATATAAAAAAAATTAAGGAGGTGGCCCGAAGGGCCTCAAAGTGTTTGAGTTTGGAAGATCATAACATTTTCGGAGGGATAGGGTCCGCTTTGGCAGAGGCAGGAGTGGGAGATTTAAAGATTCTTGGTGTTTCAGATGTCTTTGGGCGATCCGGTGAATTGGCTGATTTGGAGCGAAGGCTTGGGATTGACGAAGAGACGGTTTTTGCCGTTGCGAAAGAACTCTGATATAATTTTTTTAGAAATATGTCCATTCGTGACCTTAAAATTTTTTCCGGGTCTTCTCATCCGGAATTGTCGAAAGAAATCGCAAAATTTTTGAAAGTGCCTTTGCAAGAAATGGTGATTTCACGATTTTCATGTGGTGAAATTTACGCGAAGCCAGAGCAAACCGTGCGTGGGGACGATGTCTTTGTGGTGCAGACCGGAACGGATAAATCAAACGAGGATCTGATGGAACTTTTTATAATTTTGGATTCTTTGAAGAGATCTTTTGCAGGAAAAGTGCATGTGGTGATGCCGTATTTTCCTTATTCCAGACAGGATCGTGTGGCTACGCCGAGAGAACCGATTTCGGCGAAATTGATTGCCGATCTGCTTTCCACGGCCGGGGCGAATCATTTGATCGCGCTGAAGTTTCACAGCGATCAGGAGCAAGGTTTTTTTAATTTTCCTGTGGATAATTTGAGCACGCATAAACTTTTTGCCGATTATTTCAGGAAGAAAAAAATTCCGGATTTGGTGGTGGTGTCGCCTGATGCCGGTGGTGCGCGCGATGCCAAAAAAGTTGCCGACTTGCTTGGTGCTAATCTTGCGATTATTCATAAGAGTCGTCCGGCACATAATAAAGCTGTTGTTCAGCATGTTGTCGGTGAGGTGGAGGGGAAAAACTGCATAATTTATGATGACATGGTGGATACCGGCGGGAGTGTGACGGAGGCCGCAAAGGCTTTGAGGGCACGAGGAGTGAAAAATCTGTATTTTGCGGCGACGCACGCTGTTCTTTCCGGTCCGGCCTGTGAGAGACTGTCCGGCGCGGGTTTTAAGGAGGTTGTTTTTAGCAATACTGTCCCAATTCCAAAAGAAAAACATTTTAAGGGTATGAAAATTTTGTCTGTTGCTCCACTGCTTGCCCAGATCATAAAAAATGTGCATGAGGAAAAATCTGTGACAGGTGTTTTTAATTCGTAAAAAAACCATGTTTGAGGCTGAGAAAAAAATAGTTTATATCGGGAGCGATCATTTTGGTTTGAAATTGAAAAATGAGTTGAAGGATTATTTTGATGCGATCGGATTTCAATTTATAGATTTGGGATGTTTTAGCGCTGAAGAGTGCAAATATGACATGATTGCGCGGGAGGTTTCGGAAAAAGTTTTTGAAAAAGGTGGGGAGGGTGGTGTGGGCGGAGCCGGGATTTTGCTTGCCGGAAACGGTGTGGATGCTTGTGAGGAGGCAAACAAAAACAAGGGTATAAAAGCAGCTTGCGTACATGACGAAGCAAGCGCAGAAAAAGCACGAATGGATGGCAAAAATGTTTTGGGGTTGGATCCGGAGAAAACAGATTTTGAGACCGCGAAAAAAATCATTTCTAAATTTTTGGGAATATGAACTTGAAGATTGCTCCGTCGATTTTGTCGGCGGATTTTGGAAAGTTGAATGAGGAAATCGACACAATCGAGCCTTATTCCGACATGATTCATGTGGATATCATGGATGGTCAGTTTGTGCCTAACATAACGATTGGTGCGCCTGTCGTGAAAACGATAAAATCTGAGAAACCTTTGGATGTGCATTTGATGATTGAGGAGCCGGAGAAATTCTTGAAAGAATTTGCTGAGGCGGGGGCGGGGATAATAACTGTGCACGCGGAGGCGTGCCGGGATTTGAGCGCTACCATAGACGAAATTCATGGTCTTGGCGTGAAGGCAGGAGTTTCGCTGAAACCGGGGACTGGCGTAGAGGCGGTGAAGGATGTTTTGAGCAAGCTTGATATGGTGCTTGTTATGACAGTTGAGCCGGGTTTTGGCGGGCAGAAATTTATGCCGGAAATGCTTGAAAAGGTGAGAACGCTGCGTGCTATGAGGCCTGAGCTGGACATAGAAGTGGATGGCGGGATAAATGCTGAGACTTCGAAGATGGCGATAGAGGCTGGAGCCAATGTTTTGGTGGCGGGAAGCTATATTTTTGGGGCGGTGGATAGGAAGGCGGCGATAGAGGGGTTGAGGGGCTAGATGCGCTTGCGCTATTTATAAAATTGTTGTATAGTTTCGTCCCGCTGGTAATGGCGGGATAAAATGGGTTTTTCAGGTGAAAAATTTGAGAGGTATTATGAGCCGGATAGAGGCGGTGGTTCAGGAGGAAAGCCGGATGATATTGCTCATGTCATTGGTCTTGTGGACGGAGTTCATGATAATGCGGCTAATTATCTGGATAATGATCCGGAAAAACCTTTTGCCAGCTTTCTTCTTTCAAGTCCCGAACTTGATCGAAATCGTCCACTATCTGAAGTTGTAAAATTTTTTGATGAATTAGTGACCGAGCTTGGTTTAAACGATGCTGATTTTTTCCAATTTCCCGAACTTCTTGTCGATTTTGAAAACAGACTTTTTGAATTTATTGATTATATCGAGGGGAAAATTGAAGAAATCGATGAAGAGCGATTGCCCGGTCACGGATCTATCTCCAATTTTCATCTTCATGGTGACTGGAAAAACAGTTTTCGCAAGGCAAGCTATTTTGCCTTTTTTGTGCATTATGGAGCAAAAAGAAAGGGTGAGCTTGAGAAACCTATTGGCGATGCGGGAAGGGGTGAAACAGGCTTGCCGTTAGATTATGTAAAACATTCAGTCCGAGCCTCCACCAATGATCTTTTACGAAAGTCCATGTTTTTCGATTTGGATAGTTTTTTGATTGAAGTACTACATGACACTCTTGAGGATTTTGGTTTTGGTATACTTGGGGCTTTGACCAGAAGCATAAAATCGTGGCCGGAAGAAAAAATCGAAAATATTCCGAAAAAGGGCTTTCAACTCGGCAAAGGTGAGGCTTATTTTTCCGAAGATCAGCGCAGAACAATTGAAAAGCGTTTCCGTGAGATGGCGGATTCATTTACAAAAAACGAAAAACTGCCCGGTTCAACAATGCTTGATATCCTTACGAAGGTTCATGACTATCGTCCAAGGGCTTCACTTGAGAGGCTGCGAAAAATTCTTTCTTTACCGGAAGATGTTGTTTTTGAGGGGTTGAAACTTGAAATTCTTTGTAAGCAGGCTGATTGTTTGCAGAATATCGGGACAATAGGAAGCGTAGGGGCGAAAAGAGAGACGATGGATGAAAGTATTTATATCTTTTTGGCTTATGACGCTATGTTTGGGATGACAAACAATGCTGATTGGATGATAGATCTTTTGCATCTTAGGAAGCATCAGCAAAGAACAGAGAGTAGGGCGAAGACCATGAAGTCTGACAAAAATGTTGGTAGATACAAGGATATGATCGAAGATTTTAAACGGGATTTTAATGCCGCTCTGTCGGAGAAATTGCGTTCGCTGGGCGAAAATCCAAATGTAAGTCCCGGTAATGACTATGTTTTGAGAATGAGAAATCTTGGCTTTAGATGTGAAGATTTTTCTGATGTTGACGCTATGTTTAAAGATGGAAAACTTTCGCAAGGATTTAGGAGGTTTATAATCTTTTATCCTGTCAGGGATGATCAAAAGCGGTCTGAAGTTATAGTGGGCGCTGCACGGGAAGTTTTTAAAGAAATGTTTCCAACCAGTATAAATGAAGAATTGCAGAAGTCTATTGCGCCAGAGAGTAAGAGGTTTTTTGGAATTCAGAAAAGAGTTGCGGAGAGAGCTTCTGTTACGCCGTTTGGTAAGATGGTGCGAAAAAACAGGACAAAAGTTGATCCGGATTTGCACAACTATGATCCAAAGAAATATGGTGTCGGTCAATGGTGTGTATTTGAATCAAAAGAGTCCGCAATTAAGCAAATGCTTGGGGACTATATCATGGCTTATTGGGGGAATGATGGTGAGACTCGTGAGCTGAAAGGAGGAATTGTTATAAAATTTTTGACAAAGATAAAACCAAGAGTTGAGAATCTTTGCAGGCAATATGATGAAATTTTGAGTAGGGGTAACATTGAAGACATGGATTTGTTAAAGCGTTTGTTTGAGCTTTCCGTTATGACTTTGTTTTCCGATAACTTTGAGGAAATCAATTTTGAGGAAGCCATATATATGCATCGAAGTGAACTAGAGGAGATGGTGGCGGATTTCGAAAAAAAGGCGGAAGAATACAAAAAAGTTTTGCTTGGAGAGGAGTATGGCCTGCTGGATGTTTAAAGTGGTGCGCCCGACGGGATTCGAACCTGTGACCTCCAGCTCCGCAAGCTGATGCTC
>CAZHDA010000061.1:0-4657 GCA_964531125.1 uncultured Candidatus Peribacteria bacterium | reverse complement strand
TATAAAGTTTTCGCATTTCTGCGAGGACGGATTTTTCTTTTGTAAGTGCCGGGCGGGTTTTTGGATCGCCGATCATTTTGGCGCAGATTTCCGGTTTGCGGTGGAGATAGAATAAAATTCCTGACTTTTTTAAAGCTTTGGTGTTTTGTGGATTTAAAATTGCGCCGCCTCCGGTAGCGATGATTGCTTGAGTGGATTGTGCAACTTTTTTGATCACCTTGGACTCGGCTTGCCGAAAGTATTTCCAGCCCTTTTGATTGACGATTTCTGGGATGGATTTCTTCAATAGTTTTTCTATTTCGTGGTCGGTGTCGATGAACGGCATGTTGAGTTGTTTGGCGAGAAGTTTGCCCAGCTTGGTTTTTCCGCTGCCTCGGAGGCCGATGAGGACTATGTTTTTTTGAGAGTTTTTCAGCTTGGTTAGATCAGTCCAAAAAGTTGGGTAGCTTTTGGAAACGCATTCTGGATTTTTTATTTTAATGTTTGGATATTTGCTTTGGAGGATGCCGAAAGCCATGGCGATGCGGTGATCTTCGTAGCTGTCGATTGTGATTGGTTTTGGGATGTTGAGTTTTGGTTTCCCGTAAATTGTGATAGAGGATTTTGTGGTTTTCACTTTGATACCTATTTTTGTGAGTTCGGTTTTGAGGGCTTGGATGCGGTCGGTTTCTTTTATGCGGAGGTTGGCGATATTTGTGATTGTGGTTTTGGAATTTGCTATCGCGGCAAAAATCATGACAAGGTCCGGGGTGTCGTTCATGTCGATTGTGCGGAGTGATTTGAGCTTTTTTGGAGAGGTGACGAGAGTTCCATTGGCGTGAGGCGTGATTTTTAGCCCGAGTTTTTTGAAGTAATTTAGGAATTTGATGTCACCCTGTTTGGAATTTTGGAAAATGTTTTCGAGGAGGATTTCTGTGTTTAGGTGGATGGCGGCAAAAGCGCTGATGTAAGCGGCGGAGGAAGCGTCAGATTCGACGTTATATATTTTTAGTTTTGTTTGGAATTCTTTGATTATTTTTTTTGTGAGGGTGATGTATGGCTTTGAATAAATTTCTTGTTCAATGTTTATTTTGGCTTTTGGGGCGATCATCATGATTGCAGAGATGAACTGACTGCTTATATCGCCACGGATTTTGACCGTGGTTTTATTTGGAAGAGAAGGGAGGATTGTGACCGGTGGGCAGCCGTTTGTGGTTTGGACTTTGGCTCCGAGCTGGTTTAAGGCATCGGCGAGGGCTTGGATTGGGCGACATCGCATGCGGGCGTTGCCATCGATTATGACAGTGTTGTTTGTGAGGGTAGATAGCGCTGTGAGGAAGCGCGTGGCCGTGCCGGCGTTTTCGGTGTAGATATGGATTGGCTTACTTTGTTTGGGAAACTGGCGACTGATTATAGTGATAGTATCTTTCTTTTGTGAAACTTGAATGCCAAGCTCTTTCAGAGCTTGCGCCATGTAATGGCTGTCGTCACAGATGGCTGCGTTTTTGATCGTGATTTTGGATTTGCTCAAAGCGGCAAGAGTAAGAGCGCGATTTGTGATGCTTTTGGAGCCGGGGACTTTGATAGTTACTCGCATTTTTCAGGGTGAATAATGGCTTTGCCTATTTTGGTGGGAAGAACAAGATTTATAATTTTACCAAATTTTTTCTTGTCAGAATGTGTGTCTCTCAATGTGAGTTTTTTCATTGTGGTGACAGGTAAACCTGCTTTTGTGAGCAAATCTTTTATTCTATCAGCGTCGGACTTTTTGAGGAGCTTCTTTTGGACGGCTATTTTATTTGCCAAAACCATGCCGATAGAGATGGCGTAGCCGTGAAGTAGTTTGTATCCGGAGAGGCGCTCGAGAGCGTGGCCAAAGGTGTGTCCGTAGTTTAAGAGCATTCTAATGTTCGCTTCTTTTTGATCTTTTTCGACGATTGTTGTTTTGATTGCGACCGAGCGTTCGATTATGTGGTTTATGCATTTTGGATCGAGGTTGAGAATCTTTTGAAAATTCTGTTCAATAAATTTGAACAAGTTTTTGTCCTTTATGACGCCATATTTGATGATTTCACCGAGACCGTTTTTGATCTGATTTTTTGGGAGGGTTTTTAGAAAATGTGGGTCAATGAAGACGGCTTTTGCTTGCGCAAAAGTGCCAAGGAGATTTTTGCCCGAAGGCAGGTCTACGCCGGTTTTGCCACCGATGGATGAGTCGACCATGGCGAGGAGTGTTGTTGGGACTTGTATGTATGGGATGCCACGCATGTAGATGGAAGCCAGAAATCCGGCCATGTCGCCGACCACGCCGCCGCCGAGAGCGATGATTGCGTCTTTGCGGTCGAAATTTTTTGCAATCATGGCTTCGGCGATCGTGGCGATCGTGCTTATGTTTTTGGATTTTTCGCCGGCCGGAAAGGAAAAAAGATGTGAGTTTGGAATCGCTTTCAGAAATTTTTTCCCAAAAAGTTTGGCTGTTTGGCTGTCAGTGATGATGGCGTATTTATTGCCAATCTTGTTCTTTGACAGGTATTTAGCCAATGCCTGAGCCGAATTGTTTTGTATAAAAATGTTGTTCATAAATTAGAAATGGCGGCCGACGGCGTCGACGATTGGTTGAATTTCCTTGAGCAAGGTTTCGAACTGTTTTGGAAGAAGTTGTTGATCTGCGTCGGACAGAGCTTCCTCCGGGTTTGGGTGCACCTCGATGATAAAGCCGTCTGCTCCGCAAGCGATCGCTGCTTTTGCCATTGGTGAGATCAGCGATTTTTTGCCGGTGCCGTGAGTCGGATCCACAATGATCGGCAGGTGGCTTAATTCTTTCACCAGCGGAACTGTGGCCAGAGCAAGTGTGTTTCGCGTTTCTTTTTCAAAGGTGCGGATACCGCGTTCACATAGGATTACATTCGGATTTCCATGGGCCAGAATGTATTCGGCGGCGAGGAGGAATTCTTCGATTGTGGCGCAGAGGCCGCGTTTCAATAAAATCGGTTTTTGACAGGCTCCGACTTCTTTCAAAAGTTCGAAATTTTGCATATTGCGGGCACCGATTTGGAGCACATCACATTTTGCCGCGATGGCTTCGATATCCCGCGGGTCGAGAACTTCGGTAACCGTGGCCATGCCGTGTTTTTTGCCGACTTCATTTAAAATTTCTAGGCCTTCTTTTCCAAGTCCCTGAAAAGAGTATGGGCCGGTGCGCGGTTTGTAAGCTCCGGCGCGCATGATGCGGATCCCCATTTTTTTGAGTGAAGACGCGACAGAGTCCATTTGCTTTTCAGATTCCACGGAACAAGGTCCTGCGATGGCGCAGATTTGCTTGGAGCCGATTTTGACGCCGTTGACATCGATGATGGTTGGTTCCGGTTTGGTTTCGCGGCTGACCAGCTTGAAAGGCTTGAGCACGCGCATAACCTTTTCGATGTATGGCATGGATTCAAAGTGACCTTCATTGAGCTCGCGTTCATCACCGATCACAGCGATTACGGTGCGTTCAGTACCGTAGAGTGGCACGGGCTTAAGGCCTTTGTCCTCAATTTCCTTCATGACACCGGCGACATTTGACTGCGTGGCGCCGGCGCGAAATACGATAATCATATTATTATTTGTTAAGCGATTAAGATTATTAGCTTTGATACCGGTAGGCGTAAAGCTTAAAGTTGCTTGTAGTGTTGATAGTTGTCGGAGCCGATGTTTTTTCCATAGTTTTTTGGGTTAAAGAATATTTAAAAAAATCCTCTTGCGGCTCGCATGAGGACTTCTATGGGTGTGAGTTTAGAGTCTCATGCGGCTTAAGCAAAATAAGCATAGAAAAAAGCCCAACCAAAAAGGTTTGATTTTTGAGAGACTGATTTTAGGCTTTTTTCAGACATAAGACTTGATTTGTGCTTTGAGCATATTTGAGTAGAATGCGAATGTCAATATGATCGATACGCATTCACACATAATGTTTCCGGAATTTGCAGCCGATTTGGAGGAGGTTTTGGTGAGGGCGAAAATGGCAGGTGTGGAGAAGATCGTGGCTGTGGGTTGCGATTTGAAGTCTTGCGAGAGCGCCTTGAAATTGACTGCAAAATATCCGCAAGTTTACGCGACGCTGGGCATGCATCCGTATGAGGCTGAATCTGTGAATGAAGAACTTTTGAAAAAATGGAAAGAGGAAGTCTTGAAAAATAAAAAAATCGTGGCGATAGGGGAGTGCGGTTTGGATTATTTTAAAGCAAAAGTTGAAAAGAGTGTGCAGAAAAAAGCTTTTGAAATGCAGCTGGAGTTTGCGGCGAAAGTTGGGCTGCCTGTGATCGTGCATAATCGAGATGCGGATGAAGATTGCTTGGAAATTTTACAGAAATTTCCGAAAGTGAAGGCTGTTTTTCATTGTTATGGGAGTGATTTGGATTTCGCGCTACGCGTTTGGGAGGCGGGATACATGACTTCATTTACGGGAATCGTGACTTATCCGAGCGCGGAAAAATTGAGAGAAGTTTTGAATGCCGTGTCGCTTGATAAATTTATGGTGGAGACGGATTGTCCGTATCTCGCGCCGCAGACATATAGAGGGAAAAGAAATGAACCGGCGTATGTGGTGGAAGTCGCAAAAAAAATTGCAGAAGTGAAAAAGATGGATGTCGCGGAAATAGAGAGACTTTCGACGGAAAATGCTAAGCGATTTTTTGAAGGG
>CAZHDA010000060.1:0-4677 GCA_964531125.1 uncultured Candidatus Peribacteria bacterium | reverse complement strand
AAAAATCGCGAAGAAAAAATTGAAAATGAAAAAGCTGAAATTTCAGCACAAACATCGGCAAAGGAAAATTCCGCGCTAGCGCCAGCCAAAAAACTGTCTCGATACATCTCTGTCCGAACAAAAAAGCTCCTCCATGAAATTCACGGCACAAAATGCGCCGTCCCCCATTGCCAAAAACCTGCAAAAGAAATTCACCACACCTCCCGATTCACACTTTCCCATTCCCACAATCCAAGCTTTCTCGCTCCCCTCTGCCACGAGCATCACACAATCGCCCACTCCATCGACCAAAATTTCACATCAAAAAGATTTCAGACCGTCACCTAATTTCAAAAAAACCGCAATCTCCAACACGAACACATATTCCATCCCGCCCTCATTTCCACTATAATTCCCGCATATGATTCGTACCCGTTTTGCCCCGTCACCCACAGGCTATCTCCATGTCGGCGGTCTGCGCACCGCGCTCTACTGCTATCTTTTTGCAAAAAAAAACAAAGGGAAGTTTATTCTCCGCATTGAAGACACCGATCAGGAGCGCTTCGTCGAAGGAGCGGTTGAGAATCTCCTCAAAACTTTGGAATGGGTCGGGCTCTCACACGACGAAGGTCCCTTTTTCCAATCCAAACGCCTCGACATATACAATAAATACGCCGCAGAGCTTCTCGCGTCAGGCCACGCCTATCGCTGCTTCTGCACAAAGGAACGTCTCGACCAGATGCGCGAAAACCAGACCAAAAACAAGCAGGCCCCAATGTACGACCGCAAGTGCCTCGACCTCCCAGAGTCCGAAATCACAGCAAATCTCAAAGCAAAAATCCCTTTCGTTCTCCGCCAAAAAATGCCTTATGAATTGATCAAATTCAAAGACCTGATCCGCGGCAACGTCCAGTTTGACGGCAAAACCGTGGACGATCAGGTTTTGGTAAAATCCGACGGCTTCCCGACTTACCATCTGGCAAATGTCGTCGACGACCACGAGATGAAAATCACTCATGTCATTCGTGGCGAAGAGTGGCTTCCTTCCACACCAAAACATATCGCGCTATATCACGCACTTGGTTGGACTCCGCCGGAATTCGCCCATCTGCCGCTTCTTTTAAATCCCGATCGCAGCAAACTCTCCAAGCGACAGGGCCATGTCGCGGTGGAAGATTACATAAAAGAAGGTTACTTGAAAGAAGCGATCATAAATTTTGTAGCTCTCCTCGGTTGGAATCCGGGCAGTGGCGAAGAAAACGAAATTTTCAGTCTCGCGGAACTCGAAAAAGCTTTCTCTTTTGAAAAAGTTCACAAATCCGGCGCAATTTTCAATCTCGAAAAATTGGACTGGTTCAATTGGCAGTGGCGCCGACGAATTTTCATGGAACAATCAAAGAAGACTCCTTCATCAGAACTTTTGCTTTCCATATGCGAAAAACATCTTCCCGCCTCATTTAAAAAAGACAAGAAATTCTTACTTAAAATACTCCCAACCGTCCAAGAAAAAATTCTGCAATCTCCAAAAGAGACAGCGGATCACATCAAATTTTATTTTGAACTTCCGGATTATGACAAAGAATTGTTGACGCACGAAAAAATGCAGGTAAACTTGGATCAGGCAAAGATTTCTCTCGAAGCCGCTCTAGCAGATCTTGAAAAATTGGACGACTTCAGCGAAGAAAACTTGAAACAAACTCTTGCAAACACAGTTTCAAGACTAGGGGTCAAAAACGGTCAGGTATTCTGGCCGCTCAGAGCAGCCCTCTCAGGACTGAAGTTCTCGCCTGGAGTCTTTGAAACAGCATCCGTCCTCGACAAATCGGAATCAATCAAAAGAATTAAAATTGCACTAAAAAAATTATGAATATTCCGGAAATCAAAAACGCTCTAAAACATCTCCAGAAAACCTGCAAATGCCCGAATTGTAAAACATGCTACATTGACGAGCATATAAATGTGGTGGCCACGACTCAAAATGAAGGACTCTTTGATATGCGCTGCGAATCATGCAAACTTACAACTTTGGTTACAGTCGTCCTTACGCCAAAAAACCAGAAGCAGGAAATCACGGAAAAAATCGTCGGCGGTAACCGGACACATCGCGGGATCTCACAAAACGATGTATTGGATGTAAAAAATTTCCTCAAAAACTTCGACGGGAACTTTAAAGAATTTTTTGAAAAATGAAGAAACACGCACTCATTTTATTGGCATCCCTAACCCTCCTCATGCTTTCCGCGTGTGATGAAACCATCACGGACGCAAAAGAATCTTTCGACAATGTAAAAACAGAAGTGGACAACACCGTCAAAGAAATTAAAGAAACAAAAGAACAGATAGAAAATTCAATTGAAAAAATTGATAAGGCCGTCGATGCGGTAAATGACGCCAAACAATCTCTCGACGATATAGGTAAATAATTTTTATGCTTAAGTGCCAATTTCACACTCACGCCGCTGGCGATCCGATTGATTTTATTGCCCACTCCCCCACGGACCTTATCCGCAAAGCCGCACGCGAAGGTTATGATGTGCTGGCCATCACATGTCACCGCAAAATAGTTTTTAGCCGTAGCATCGAACGATACGCCAAAAGAAAAGGCGTTATACTTTTAAAATCGGTTGAATTTGAAATCAATCACATGCACATCCTCGGAATCAATGTTGACGAAGATATTTATCGCGTCAGCTCTTTTGAAGAATTGGCCGAATACAGAACATCTCATCCTGATTGTTTGATCATAGCGGCACATCCTTTTTTTCCGGGACGCGTTTGTCTTGGAAAAAATCTCATCAAACATATTCACCTTTTTGACGCTGTTGAAAATTCTTTTTGCTATACCAAATTAATAAATTTCAATAAGAGAATTTTCGCTCTAAAAAAACCTGTAGTAGCTACATCGGACTGTCACATTTTGGAACACTTGAACCTCGGTCACACTCTCGTAGAAGCCAAAAAAAATCCAACATCAATCATCCGCGCTGTCAAAGCAGGAAAAGTCCAAGCAATTCACAAACCACTCAAATTTTCCCAACTTTTCACTATAGTTATTCAAATGTTCTTGCTGGGATTGCGGGGAAAGCTAAAAAATCCTATACTAAATCCTGTTCTCCTTCCTAATTCAAAATAATGGATACTCCAATTTCTCTAAATGTTCCTGCGTTCAAAAGAAAACGCAGTATTGCGGCAAAAGAACGCCGTATCGAGAATGTAATTCCAAAGAAAAGAACTCGTAGAGCCCCGCGCCGTCGTGCACGGCCCGAACCGGCATACGAAGAAATGATTTCAAATATTCCCCTTACAGACACACTGCCATCACAAGAGCTTTTCGAAGAAGAAGAAATACTCCGTCCTGTCCGCGAATCAGATATCCGTGAAATGCAACTTTGCGGCCAGTGCGAAGGATATTTCGACAAAATCGAAGTGGCTGTAATAAAACTCACAAAAGTTCTCCATACCGGCGACAGGATTCTTTTCGAAACAACCGAAGGACTTTTTGAACAAGGGGTAAAATCCATGCAAATCAATCGCCGCGATGTAAACATGGCCCGTTCAGGATCGGACATCGGGCTAAAAGTCGCACGCACTCCAAAAGTCGGCGGAAGCGTATATAAAGTAATCTAAATAAATGCTGATTTTGACCATAAACTCAGGCTCCTCTTCAGTCAAATTTCAGCTGTTTGAAGGAAAGAAACTGAACCAAATCGCCACAGGTCTGGTCGACGGAATCGGTTTGCCAAATTGCCGCTTCAGCTTCAAATCCAAACAAAAAAATCTTGGCTTGCCAACTCAGACAAAAGATCACGACGCAGCGATAAAACTAGCCATCGATACTTTGCTGTCGACCAAAACAATCAAAAATTTAAAAGAAATTTCGGTAGTCGGCCACCGCGTTGTACACGGCGGGGAAAAATACATCAAACCTACGATCATCAATCCAAAAGTGATCAAAGAACTGACGACGCAAGCTGGGCTCGCGCCTCTCCACGCTAAAGCAAATCTCACAGGCATTCTCGCCATAAAAAAAATCCTACCAAAGACAAAACAAGTCGCGGTTTTTGATACGGCTTTTTATGCCGACATGCCGAACCACGCAAAAATCTACGCCATACCTCAAATTTATTTTGAAAAACACGGTATCCGTCGCTACGGTTTCCACGGAATAAATCACCAACATGTCGTGAACGAAGCTCTGAAAATTTTAAAAAATAAAAAAGCTAAAATCGTCTCCTGCCACCTCGGAAACGGCAGCTCGATCACCGCGTCCGTCGGAGGAGAAGCCGTCGACACAAGCATGGGTTTCACCCCGCTCGAAGGCCTGCCCATGGGCACCCGCTCGGGCTCTATCGACCCTTCCATTATTTTCTATCTGAAAGACAAATTGAAAATGGACCTCAAAAAAATCGAACACATGCTAAACTTTGAATCCGGCTTGAAAGGACTTTCCGGAATCAGCTCCGACATGCGCGATATATATGCGGCGGCGCAAAAAGGAGACAAAAAAGCAAAACTCACGATTGAAATCCTCTCATATGATATCGCAAAATACATCGGCGCTTACGCCGCCGCCATGAACGGTCTGGACGCAGTAGTCTTTACCGGCGGACTCGGAGAAAAAGCCTTTTATGTCCGTGAAAAAGCCATGGCATATCTCACGCACCTCAAAAAACCACGCATCCTCGTCATCCAAGCAAA
>CAZHDA010000059.1:2093-4687 GCA_964531125.1 uncultured Candidatus Peribacteria bacterium | reverse complement strand
CTTCTTCATGACCCCTTGGTATGAATCGTGTTGATAAAATGATCCCGAGGTCACCGTTCTTCTCAGATCACGAAACACCTCGGCCAAAAAGTCTTCTGAAACATTTTCCATAGCAAAAATAGCCTCAACGGCAGACATATAACGGTCAATCCTACAACCATCGGCAAAAAAGGCCTGCATGAATATATGCCTCGCCAAATCAGGAGACAGCTCCTGAACTTCTAACGCCTTCAGAAGACATGAAGCTCGTTCATCAGATACCGCTTTTTCACCATCTTTTGTAGAAGCCATCCAGCGAACAAGTTGATCCATCAATGCCCGATCCTCTGGACAAATATACCCTTGTTTAGCCATCGCTTCAAAATAAGAGATAAAAAGAGCTTTTTGGAAAGTGAAACTCAAGTCTTTAGAAGAAGGGTTTACAAAACTCTGCTCTAAAACACTTCTCCACCACGAAGCTGGCACGAAAGAGTTCCCCATTAAAGCCATCATAATTTCAAAACCTTCTTTTTTCCCAGACATATATATTAAAAGCTTCTCAACCATTGCCTTGTCAAGCACCGCAGTCTTTGCAATCAGGCTCATGATAAAACCGTCAATCCTCTTGCCCTCATCAATAAGAGCCCTTGCAACTCTGCCATCAAACGACTGGCTGCTGACAACGGCAACTAGCAAGCGACCATACTCATCTTCCCATGAAAAACGCTTCGTTAGTATGTTAATTATTTTTATTAGATCATTTGAATTAACCGCTCCAGGAGTACCCACCAAACGAATTAAGTAATCAACGGTATTCGATCCCCTATCAAAAGACTCAATAGCAATTGATGCCGTCGAAACAACTGCGTTACTTTCAAGCGCAGTACTATTAGGAAGACAAGGAATCGAAAGGTCGGAAAGATTGCCAATAATCGCTTCCAAACGCCATCTCATTTGCTTTAGTGACACAACGCTGACATCGTCTCTAATTTTGCCGTCTTCGCCAAACAGCCTGCCAATAACAGACGCGTCAAGAGCCAACATGTCGTCCACCATTGTCTTCAATGTAAAAGCAAGTTCACTACCTTCCAGTCCGGGCAAGATAGCAATAATGGCATCCTTCATCTCCTCTAGTCCTGCGCGGAAGGCCGCCTCGTCTCTAACAATAGTCTCAACCCCATTTCTTATCCTCTCGACTACCCGGGCCACATGTCTCCGAGCCTCTTCCCTTTCGCCAATCTCCTTGTCTGCCACCGATAAGGCCTCGCCTTCACGAGAACAAAAAGAACTAAGAACGACAAAGACGGTAGCAACGGCTGCCTCAGCGTCCGTGACAAAAGACAGTCTACCATGAAGAACCTCCATTGTCTCACGAAGAGAGGTTAGAAGTCCGTCGTATTCCGCCTTCGCAACCTCAGAGGAAACGCCAGCCAAGCGCACATGGAGCTCACGAATTTCGCCCTCGACTTTACGAATATACTCATAATAAGATCGCTTTATGGTAGAGATGGAGTCCGCTATTCGATGGTTACTTTGCCTAAGAGTCTCCGCGAGACGAGAAACGCTGGCCCCGTGTTCTTTAATAGCTATGCGAATTTGGCCAGGGTCAGAAGCAGCTGTCAGCGCCATCTGGAAATCATGAATTTCAAATAGATGCTGTTTTGCATGCCTTAGCACTTCAGAAAGAGGCGCAGAAGGCGTGTCATCCTTTCCGGCCACCACTCCTAGTTTGTCACCTCCGATAAAACGCATAAGGAAAATTTAAAAACCGAGGCGTCACTATAACACCCCTGGGCCGTCAGTCAAGTGCCTACCATTACCACATTCAAAGAAGCAACCACCCCCACGGAAGGATCCTTTTGCAACATTCCATCATACAAGCGCCTCCGCCACCCACGCCTCCAGCTCTCCCGCAGGCACAGGCGCAACAAACATCCTCTTTCCTTTATGGAGCCCCTCCCAAATATATCTGCATAGCTCCATCCCCTCCTCATTTTGAATTTCCGGCGAAAATCTTTCCGCAAAATCATCACAAGACAATTCGACAAATTTTCTATCCTCGTATCTCCTGGAAATCCCAGGGTTCACCGTCTTGCTAAACACGATCGCATCCGGATATTTTTCCGCAATCAACCCGAGCACCACATGATCCCACAACGACGGATAAGCGTCCCTGCCGGCTTCAGGCAAACTCGCGCCCTTGCCGATCTCTATATATGTTCGCCCATCCGTACCGACAAGCGGCGTCACGATATACGACAAGGTCGCCTCGATTTTTCCTCTCACCGCCAAAATAGTTTCGCCAAGTTGAGGATTTTCAGCCAGCATTCTCATTTTATCAATATGCTCTTGAGTCTTCGCCTCATTTCCAACATGGCCAAGCTCATGCAGAATCCCCGAACTACCGAGCCCCTCTTTTTTAAACTTTCGCTCCGGATGCGCAAGCATGTATCCAAAAACCAGCAAGACCTCCTCCCACTCATCACTAACCTCCGGCGAATTCGCCGCGACAAAATTCAGCTCCTCTAAAGGCTCCATTCGACTCCCAAATTGTTCTCGTTCTATTGCTTGCATATATTAAAAACAATCCTTCCCTTTTTAATTTCGGGGACGGT
>CAZHDA010000059.1:0-1993 GCA_964531125.1 uncultured Candidatus Peribacteria bacterium | reverse complement strand
TCTATTGCTTGCATATATTAAAAACAATCCTTCCCTTTTTAATTTCGGGGACGGTTAAATTTGGTAACAGCAAATCATCGCGGAGACACCGCGTTTAAAATTTTTGCTGTATAACTTTTTGAAAAAAACATAATTGATAAAAAATAAACCACTTACATATTTCAATGTCAATAAAATTTTATGCGCCGTGCTTTTTTTCCTGGCCTAATTTTATCAAACAATCCTTCAGACTCTTTGCCCAGTTCGCCCCAAGCTCTTTTATGTTTATACGAAGTTTGGTTCCTGTTATAACCCATTTTTCGTTGAATTCAAGCAGACTTACGATGTTTGCCGGCTTCACTCCTTTCGACATATACAAAACAATTTCTTTGTCTTTGCTCATCGGCACAGTCTCCGCCTTCACATTCATTATGTGCGCTTTTTTGGCATAAATTTTCAACTCGATAACCAGAAAGAGGCTTTCCACTTCCGGAGGCATTTTCCCGTAATCCTGCAGGAGCTCTTCTCTAACTTCATTCAAATATTCCAGATTGTCGGCGGAAGAAAGTTTTTGATATGTGTTGATCTTGTCCTTTGCCAAAGGGATATATCCGTCCGGAATATAGGCCTGAATCGGAAGCTCGATTGTCACGGTCTCCACCTCTTCCTCGCCTTCAAACACTCTTCCGGCCTTCAGGTCTTCCACGGCTTTATTTAGCATTCTCATGAAGTGCGAGACACCGACCACATGAATCACACCATGCTGATTCGCGCCAAGGATGTCTCCGGCGCCACGAATCTCCAGATCCTTCATCGCGATCTGAAATCCACTACCGAGGTCTGAAGCCTCCACGATAGCACGCAATCGTTTTTTCGCGTCCAGCTTCAATCTCTGTCCATGATAAAGGAAATACGCGTAAGCCTGGGTCTTGCCGCGTCCCACGCGTCCTCGTAGCTGATACAGCTGTGCCAGACCAAATCTTTCGGCATTATTTACGATCAGGGTATTAGCATTCTCAAGATCTATACCGTTTTCAATAATTGTCGAGCTCACGAGCACATCAAATTTGTGCTCTTTAAAAGCCATAATCCTGTCTTCCAAATCACCGCTCCCAAGTTTTCCATGAGCCACTTCAAATCTCGCTTCCGGCACAAGCCCTCTCAATTTTTCCGCAAATCCGTCTATGGTCTGCACACGGTTGTGTAAAAAATACACCTGCCCGCCTCTCTTTACTTCCGTCAAAATCGCTTCCCTCACCAAGCTCGGGGAAAATTTTCGAACCTCGGTTATTACCGGCAATCTGCCAAACGGCGGAGTGGTTATCGTGGTGATATCGCGCAATTTATTCAAACAAATATTCAAAGTCCTCGGAATCGGCGTGGCCGTCAGCGTCAAGACATCAACCTCTTTTCGAATTTTTTTCAAAACCTCTTTTTGCTTCACGCCAAATCTCTGCTCCTCATCTATAATCAAAAGTCCGATCTCTTTAAATTTCACATCCGGTTGCAACAACCGATGGGTCCCGATCACTATGTCCACCTCTCCTTTTGCCAATCGCTCGAGAATTTTCTTTTGCTCCACGGGTTTTTTAAATCGGCTCAGCATTTCTATTCGCACATTAAATTCGTCCATCCTTTTTTTGAAAGATTTATAATGCTGGTCGGCCAAAATCGTGATCGGCGCAATCAGCGCCACCTGTTTACCGCTTTGCACAGCCTTAAACGCCGCCCTCATTGCGACTTCGGTTTTTCCAAAACCAACATCCCCGCAAACCAGCCTGTCCATCGGAACACCTTTTTCCATGTCATTCTTCACGTCGACGATAGCTCTTGTTTGACCCGGCGTTTCGTCATATGGAAAAGTTTTTTCGAATTTAGCCTGAAGGTCATTGTCGGGTTTAAATTTCACACCTTTCGCAGATCTTCTTTCGGCATAAAGCATCAGGAGTTCCTTCGCGATTTCCTGTGTTTCTTTTTTCACTTTGTTTGTGACGGTATTCCATTCGGCGCTTCC
>CAZHDA010000058.1:0-4692 GCA_964531125.1 uncultured Candidatus Peribacteria bacterium | reverse complement strand
TTTCCTCTGTTTTTTGCGGAGTTGTAATATTTCTCGTCTGCCGTCAGAAAAATTGCATTCATGTCTTTGGCCATTGCGTGGTATGCGGCATCATAAAAAGAAATTTTTGGATTCTCACAGCAGTATTTTATGGCTGCTTGGATCGCTTCTCTTTCCAGCGGAAGTATTCCTATGCTTATTTTTTTGAATACGATTAAAATTTTGTTTATTTTGTGAGTTTCGTAAATTCCCCTGGTAATTACGTTAATGAATTCGTAAGTCAATAGCGAGGGGCTTAACAGGGAGAGCTCTTTCCTGAAGTGCATTTTTAAAATGGCTTTTACCAAATCGCTTTCGTTTTCTTCTTTGAAGGCTTTTATCAAAACCGACGAATCTATAACGATGCGCTGATGATATAGATTTTTTAATTTTTCTTTAAGCGTCTTTTCCATATCTAATTTCTCTTAAAATTTCCAGTGATGATCTTTTATCTTTAAATTCTTTCGTTATTTCTTTACTTAATTTTTCCAACGAGTTGAAGAATTCATCTATATCCTCTTCCCTTTTCGATCTTTTCGCCAAATCTTCCTGAATCAAACCGGCTATGTATCCGCTCATTTTATTGTCCTCGGTTTTTTCCCTAAGTTCTTCGGCCACTTTTCGAGGAAGAGAAATTGTCACTCTTCTATAATTTATCGTTGCTGTTCTTGCCATAGGCATAAATTAGTTACGTAAGTATGTTACATAAGTAATAACGGAAAGTCAAGCCCCGCGGCGGTATTGCAAAGCTTCGGCGAGATAGTTCTCTTGAATCGTGGCGCTGCCTTCGAGATCGGCGATGGTGCGGGCGACTTTGAGGACGCGGATGTAGGCGCGGTTGGAGAGGTTCATGTTGTTTGCGGCGCGGGAGAAAAACTTTTCCGTAGCGGTGTCGAGGCGGCAAAATTTGCGAATATGGGGCATGTCCATGGCGGAGTTATGGATCCTTCTTTGATGTTGAATTTGGGCCGCGGCGGCGATTTTAGTTTTGAGAGTTTGGTGTTCGCGTTTGGATTGGAGGAGAGTTTCTTCGTCAAAAATTTTCTGAAGCGGCGTGCGGTCGACATTCAAAAAAAGGTCGAAGCGGTCGAGGAGAGGGCCTGAGATCTTTCCCTGATAATGCTTTATCTGGTTTTCACCGCATTTGCATGAGGATCTGCGATCGCCTTTGTAACCGCAGGGACATGGGTTCATGGTGGCGGCTAGCATGAAGTCACAGGGAAACTTCACCGAAAATCCGGCGCGATTTAGATGGATGGATTTGTCTTCGAGAGGCTGGCGGAGGCTTTCCAAGGTATCTCTGGAAAACTCGGCGATTTCGTCGAGAAAGAGCACGCCGTTGTGGGCGAGGGAAATTTCGCCCGGCTTTGGAGTCAGGCCTCCCCCACCGACTACGGCTACACGCGAGGCCGTGTGATGGACTTCGCGGAATGGGCGACTTGTGATGAGCGGATTTGTCTGATCGAGGAGTCCTGAGATGGAAAAGACTTTCGTGGTTTCGAGAATTTCGTCTTTGGACATGGGGCTTATCAGCGTTTTTAGTGCGCGACAAAGAATGGTTTTGCCACAGCCGGGACTACCTGTAAAAAATAAGTTGTGGCGGCCGGCGGCGGCTATTTGGAGAGCGCGTTTGGCATATTCGAGACCGATGATTTTGGTAAAGTCGTCGATGTTTTCGGAGAGTTGTTGTGGAATAAATTTTTTCGTGTGTTTTGTGAAAGTTGATTTCAATAAATCCATTAGATGAGTGAGTGGGTAAATTTCAATATCGTCTATAAAAGATGCTTCCGTAGCATTGTCCGCTGGTAGGAAAATCTTTTTAAAACCGTGGAGCTTTGCGTGCTCGGTGATAGGCAAAATTCCGTTCACGGGTTTGATTTTGCCTTCGAGTGAAAGCTCTCCAATGACGATGGCGTCGTTGAAAATTTCAGCGGAAATTTGGCGACTGGAGATGAGAATGCTCAAAGCGATGGGCAGGTCAAAAAGTGCTCCTTGCTTGCGAATCTGGGCCGGAGCGAGATTGATAGTTTTGCGCGTCTGAGGAAATTCCAAACCGCAGTTTTTTATACTGGAGCGGACGCGTTCTTTGGACTCCTGCACGGAGGCGTCGCCGAGACCGACGATATTGAACTGCGGAAGGCCGTTTGAGATATCGGCTTCCACTTCGACGATATGGCCGTTTAAGCCGAGAACAGTGCAGGAAAAAATTTTTGCAGTCATGGGGAATTGGTTAAATTACCCATGACTCTAGCAGGCACTTCTTAAATTTTCTTAAAATTTTTCTAAAGAGTTTTTTTCGTTTTATTTCAGGACGATTTTGTAAATTTGTGTGCCGGATTGGAAATAAATTTCTTTGCCGTTTCCGAGCGGGATGAAGTTTTTTGGAGTGCCGGAATTTGCAGGTAGAGTGCCTATAGTCTGGACAGAAGCGTCGAGGGGGTTGTAGAGGCCGATCGTGTATATGCCGGTATCGACTTGTTTTGCGCCGAAGACCAGGAAGCTGTCAAAGGTCCAAGCTGTCTGGCGCGCGTCGGCGTAGATCTCGAGAGGCGTGATGTTGTTTACGCTGTCGAGTAGAAAAAGCTGGTCTGTATCGCGAGTGTCGAAGATAAAATATCTACCGTCAAAAGAAAAAGAGCCGTTTTGGGGAACGCCTGTCTCGTCGGAGGAGATAAGCGTTCTCTTTTTTGAATTGAGATTTATCAGGTAGGCTGAAAATGACGAAGCCGATTGGTCTACTATCAAAACCGCATTTGAAGAAGGAAATATTTTCGGAGTCTTTATTTCTTTTTGAAAATAAACAATGGCACGGCGATTTATGTCCGAGGAGTCTATCAATTTATAAGATTGTGTTTGCGGATCTGCTACAATTTCGTATTTTGAAATCAATGGGATTTGAGGTAGAGAAGTTGCTGTTTCAATTTTCGGGATCAAATTTAGAGAGATTTTTTTGCTCACGGTTTGCCAGAGTCCAATATCGAGAGTCTGCAGCGAAGTGCGATAGCCCTGTTTTTTGAGGATGAAATTGTTCTCACCGCTCCTGACTCTGATGTTGCATGGTGAGATTTTGCAATCCACGACTTCCTTGACGACTCCATTTTCATAGATATCTACGGTGAAAGGTGCCTGAGCTTCGAAAACGACATATCCACGATCAAAAATATTTGCCCAAAAATAATAGCCCAGAAAGAACAATACGATCAGCGCCAGTAATCCTCCAAAAAATAATGTACGACGAGCTTCAACTTCCATCAAAAACATTTTTATAGTGAACGAGTTTGGGACGACTTCCCTGGCACAATTCTACGGCAATCACATCGATTCTCCAACTTAAAGGTGGTGAGACTTTTCGGGTCGCGAAAAAATGCATGGCCGTGCGATAAATTTTGTAAAATTTCCTGGCGTCTACGGCCTCGGCCGGCAGGCCAAAAAACCTGTTGCTTCGGGTTTTAACCTCCACGAAAACTATCTTATGATTTTTGTCACGTGCGATTATGTCCGCCTCTCCATAACGACTGTGAAAATTTCGCGCGAGAATTGAGTAGTCGGATTTTTTTAAAAATTTGACCGCGAGAGCCTCGCCGGATTGTCCCAAAACCGCTTTTTCCGTGTACATAAGAGTCTAATAAATGGCTTAAAATGGACAATAGCACAGACTTCTTAAATTTTCTTTAATTTTTTCTTAAATTTATGTATAGTCTAGTCCCAATTCAACACTATGGCGCAAAAAGATAAAGCTTCCTTTGTACCGCCGCACAGCCTGGAAGCCGAGATGTCGACCCTCGGCGCTTTGTTGATAGACAAAGACGCTATCATAAAAATATCCGATTTTTTGAAAGCCGAGGACTTTTATCATGATTCACACAAAATTATTTATCAGGGTATCAATGATCTATATGATAAGCGCTCCCCCATCGACCTGGTGATGCTGACGAATATACTGGAAGACCGCGGAGAGCTGAAAGCCATAGGCGGGGCTTCATATCTGGCAAGACTGGCAAATGAAGTTCCGACAGCTTCGCATCTTTTTCAATACGCGACGATCGTCAAAGAAAAGTCGATTTTGAGAAAGCTAATTTTGGCCGGTGATACGATAAAAGGTTTTGGTTATCGCGAAGATGTAAACATTGAGGAACTGATGGATTCAGCCGAAAAAGCCCTTTTTAATGTTTCCCAGACTTTCATGGCTGACCGGTTTGTTCATATAAAGGACATTTTAGGACAGACGTATGAACGAATTTCGGATTTGCACGATCCTGACGCAAAAGAAAAATATCGCGGCGTTCCGACAGGATTCGTGTCTTTGGACAATTATCTTTCAGGGCTGCAGCCTTCTGATCTGGTCGTGATAGCGGCCAGACCTTCAATGGGGAAAACCGCTTTTGCTCTGAATATAGCGCAAAATGTTGCCAAAAGAGGAAAGGCCGTAGGCATTATGTCTTTGGAAATGTCAAAGGAACAACTTGTTGAACGCATGTTCTGCAGTTTACTTTCAGTCGATTCATGGAAGCTCCGGACCGGCCGCTTGAGTGATGATGATTTTAGCAAAATCGGCGCCATCATGGATGAACTGAATACTATGAAAATTTACATAGATGACTCTATTGGGAATTCCATCTCCGAGCTGAAAGCCAAGGCGAGAAGACTGAAAATGGAAAGCGGTCTCGACCTTTT
>CAZHDA010000057.1:0-4738 GCA_964531125.1 uncultured Candidatus Peribacteria bacterium | reverse complement strand
CTCAATGACATAACCAGTATCGAAAATTATGACAACGCGGTGGACTGGGCAAAACGAGGGAGCGCGAAGGCGCTGGATTTGATGCCGAAACTACGGGCCAGGGATTTTTATGGCAGGGTTTGCATGTTTGGCTACGAGGTGAATGGCGTGACTGAGACCCCATTCAAAGACATAAATGTCAAAGACTTTAACGATCCGGACAGGATCGTGGATATGCTCGAGGGCGGGAAAATTTCCGTGAAAGATGGATTTTACCTGCTTGCGGCTTTCAACGAATACGATCGCAAAAGCGTGAAGGGCAAAAAAGGGTACGAGATGAAAAAACGCTCAATGCAGGCGATAAAACTGGAAGATACACTAAAGAAACTTTTGGCTTTGGAGATGGGTCTGAAAGAAAGCCAATTGAATGATCCGGCAGTCGTAAAAGTGATAAATCGTGCGTTTGAGAAAAATCTGCGCACACTGGCTCCTACATTTGAAAAATACTCGGCGGAATTCGAGAAAAACAAAGGCAAGATGAAGTCCGACATGCGGGCGGAATATCGACGCAGGGAGAAAATTCTCAGCAAAAAATATCAGGCCGGAGAGATCGATTTCATGCAATACTCGATGGACAGAAAAGATCTGCTGGCCGAGATGCGAGATAAGGGTTTGATCAGAAGGAAGTTATTGGGAATTCCGATGGATATGGCGTGGCAGGACGGACTTGTAAATCTGGCGCTTGGCGCTGCAAATCATAAGTGGACGCGAGGCGTGGGCCGATTGATCGTGGAGCGGGAGAAAGCACTTGTAAAAGCTCCTTTCAGACTTCTGCAAGATATCGGTTACCACACGATGGATTTCTTTTTTGTTCCAAAGGGAAAGAAACTTCAATTGTTTCAGCCGGCTCATGTGGTTCAAGCCACAAAAGCAGACTTCAAAAAAGTCATGGACGATGTAAAAGCCGGAACTCATCCAAAACATAAAATTGAAAAACTGGAAAAGCAGATAGCCTATTTGAAAAAACACGGATTCAACAAGCCCGTGAGATTGCCGAAAGGCCAGGAGGTCGACAGCGAGACATTTAAAAAAGAGCTGGTGAAACTGGGGAAAGTGATAGATGAGGCAAAGGCTGAAGAAAAAAAGGCTGAAGAAAAACATGATGAAGGCGGCCATAAACATTAAAAATGAAAAATAAAACAAAAAACAATCAGTATCTGGTATCGGAAACAGTGTATGAAAATGTTTTGAACGCGATGAATCTGCCTGAGGGTGATAAAAAATACCGCGCGCAGATCAAAGAAATTTTGCGAAACAAAACTGTAGAACATGCTTTCTTTGCAATAACGCAGAACATGAGTGATCAGGAGGCCGATGAATTTGAAAAATTCATGACGGAGGCTTTTGATCAGGCGCCGTGGATAAGTCACGAAGACTTGCTTGTGGCTTACGCTTCAGCACAACCGAGATTGCTCGAAAAAATCGGGGCTAGTTTGGATAAATTTTTCGACAGATTTGTAGCTACATTTAAAACCATCAGACAAAATGCTTAACAAGAAGTTTCATACATACAGAAACTTTGAAGAAACTTTGGGAGAAAAGCGACTGATTTGGCAGGTAGCTCCGAGCGCTGCGCCAAGCTCTGTTCCTGATGAGAATGAAAATTTAACAAAGGCCGAGAAAAAGCAGGAGGCTGTGACCAAATCCGTTGAGAAAAGGGAGGATCTGCGCGAGGAATTCAAAAACACACAGATCGATGAAATGATAAAGATGTTTGGCTTGGACAAGCACAAGGCCGGTGCATACAACTCGGCCGACGAGAAAGCTCCCGGCGTCCGTCCATGGCTGATCAGCCGCTTGAAAGATATAGAAAAGGTTACAGCCTCGGACTGGGATCACACAAACCCCGAAGGTTTGGCCAAGATTCGAAGAGACATGATTTTGGTCGGGTTTCCGGCTGACAAAGGGGCTGAGTATAAGGCAAATAGAGATCCTGAAACAAAGGAAATCACTGAGCTGGTAGATATTCCCGTGCCGATGGATAGTGATTTTTATGACGCCATGTTTAATCAGCTGGCAAAAGCCGGAGACGAAGAATACATCACGATGATGACCGAAAAAGAAAAAGGGAAAGGCGGCGGCACGCTTCGCATGTGGTATCGTGATCCGGATAAATATTTGGCCGATCTTGAAAAAATTGATCCTGATTTCGTGAAGGCCTGGGTGCACTATGACTCATTGCGAAATATTGTAAAAAGCCAAACTCTCGCGAAAGAAATGACAAGCAAGCGCGTGAAAGACGAACAAGTCGGGCTTACGACTTGGGACAGCGTAGGAAAATTGACAGGAAAAGTTTGTAAGGATTTTGCTAAAGGATGCAGGGATCGCGATTACAAACTCATTGGCGCAAATGCGGCGGCTGCCATAGCCATACTATGGGGTGCAGGATGGGCGTGGAAAACCACCAAATTTTTCAAACCGCTCTTTCTGGGATATGTGGGTTTTACAGCGGTAAATTTCATAGCAAACAAACAGCTTGGAATCGATATTTTCAAAGTGGCTGGAATAAAAGACAAACAGGCCGAAATAAAAGGCACTCCGATGGAACCTATCCTGAGACTCGCTCCGGAAATGAGAGAGGTCGACGGCAAAACTTTGCTTGCGGCCACGCAAATTCATGTCGGCGATTTATATGGTGAATATGAAAAGGCGGTCGCGGATGGAAAATCTTTTATTTCTCCGAAGAATTTTCCGGCACAGTTTCCTGAATCGGAATTTCCCGGTTTTGTAAAAGACAGTGAGTACCGCTTAAAAAATAACGATAAATATCAACAGGTAGGCAAGGATTTGTTCCTGATTATGCAGGGGCTGGTCCATGCTTATCAAAAAATAAACAAAAAAGACGGGCAAGTTGCCGATTTCAGAATGCTGATGGACGAAGATGTTCAGCTTCGCGAGTCGTTGATTTTGGATTTCGCGGCTGACATGCTGGACAAAGAAGCTCCACAGGACGATCAGGGACGAGGCGAGAGACTTCTAAATATTTTCAAAGACTCAAGCCAAAAAGCCATTACAAGACAATTGCTTGCCGGCGGCTTCACAGCCGATGAATTTACCTTGGCCGGTGAGGGAAGCTGGTTTGGCAAAGTGTGGGGAACCCGCAGATTGAATGAAGTCGGAAATCGTCTTCAGTCCGAAGTCGAACCTGTGATCGGAATTAAAATTATGGGACTTCCTTTCATAGTGAGAGAGGACAAAGTTCAAAAAAGATATTTTATTTTTGATGGAAGGAGCTACGATTCGAATGGAGGAACAAGCAGTTTGACAGATAATATCGCTTCGATTCCGTTTGAAGGTCAGGAAGGTGTGAGGGATGTTGGGATACACGGGCTGAAGGCAAAGATAATGGAAAGGGCGAAGGGATTGCTGATGCCGGCGCTACAAAATGTGGACAGTAATATGGGATATTTTGAATTCGAGAAAGATCAAAACGGAGAGATCGATTTGAAATATCACGACGGAAGTTGGTTCACAAAATACAAAGTCCCAAATACCAATATTAAGGGTGAGGCAAAAGTGCGCGTTGATCCTCCATTCCAAGTTGGATCACTGATTGACACTGAAACAGGCTGGGATCTGCTCGCCGTAGAAGAGGACGAAGGAATAAAGGAATATCACGAGCAGGAAAAAATTCTAAAAGAATCACTTCGAAAGATGGTTGAAGATGTAAACGCTGAGGCTCCTGCCGAAAAACAGTTTAAAAACATGTCTTTTGAAACGATGCCAGTCAGTGATTTGAAGATATTGAAATTATTGACTTTAAATGTTGAGTACAACAAAAAGGCAGGATTTAAGAGAACTAATTTGAATCCGGTGAACTGGTTTCGAGAAAACAAACCTTACGAAAACCTGATCGATAGCACAAAAAAAGGTGGCGAGCTTTATAACGCTTTATTGGAGATTAAAACCAAAGATGAATATGCACAGCTCTTTGATCGCATGCAGGGCGAAATGATTTTGATTGGCAGTCAGCTCCTATTTCAAGTATTAACAAAAACTGACGGAGTAATTGGGTACAAAAGAGTCGGAATGTTTGGCTATCCAAAGAATGTAGTTATCGACTACAACGAACGACCATCCTTGATAATCAAAACTTTGAAGGAAGGATTTATAAGAATCGATAAAGATAACAAATAACCATGCCGACTCCAATTGCGCAAAATCCGGACGGGAATGGACTGGATAATTTACCGGACAACGGTATAGATTTTGCGAAGGCGGAGAGGCTTTTGGCCGAGGCTGACGCAAAGCGAAACAAGCTGCGCGGTGGAGTGGATGCCGGCGCGGAAAGGCGGGTGGAAAGACTGGTGAATGATCCCCTGCTGAAGGCAAAAGTCGACGCGGCGAATGAGGTGATGGAACATTTTCGAAAGAATCCAAAGACGAAGATTGAAGAGTTGAAAGCTGCAGATTTCGTAAAAGATCGCGAGCTGCTTAAAGCAATTGAAAAAAATCCTGCAATCTGGAAAGAGCTTCTGGATCAGGCTGGCGTCGGGCATAACATCAGGTCCGTGGTTTCAAATCCCGGTTTTGATTTGAAAGATGAAAAAACCTGGGAACCGAAAGGCGTTTATGAACATGCCAAAGACGGCTTTAAAGACGCGGGGAATTATGTCTCGCAAATGGCAAAAGAGCATCCGGTGGCCGTGGCGGGGCTAGTGATGGCAGGTGTTTCAATACTTCTCTATTTAAAAAAAGA
>CAZHDA010000056.1:3244-5135 GCA_964531125.1 uncultured Candidatus Peribacteria bacterium | reverse complement strand
GCACGGATAAAAGCTTCCAAACTCGTCAAAAAATCCACATACGCGTTCGGAGTTTTTTCCAATTTCTCTTTTGAAAAATAAAATTCCTTATACGGACTCTCCGCTATAATCATATCAATCAGTTGCTCCACCGTCAGCCGCTTTGACTCCACTCCCAGTTTTATCAAAAAATTCGCCAGATTCTTCATGGTCTCGTTCTTGCTCTCCTGCATCACACTCAGCCACATCTTGCGCTTTGCATAAGCCTCCACCGAAACTTTCCATATTTCAATCCTATCCAGTCCCCAAAACGGAAAACTCAAAATTTTCGGCAACAAATAATCCGCGTCCGTCATGTCTTTCCCAACCACCAAATCTATAAATTTTAGAATCTCTATCAGTTCCGCAACATGTTCCTCCTTCAAAACATTTTTCTTTCTCTCATACGCCACGGGAATTTTCAAAATATCAAAAATCGTCGCGGCCTCCATCAGATCTTCATGAAGTCTCGTGATCACGCAGATTTCCTGAGGCGCGTGGCCGGCTTTTATGAGCTCCTTTATTTTGTTTCCAACCCAGTCCAGCTCATGCACGCTGGTCAAAAAAGCTTTCTCCACGATCTCGCCATTTTCCGCCTGTTGGTTTGCAGCCACCAGCTCTTTTGTCAGCTCCGGCAGCCTACCAACCAGCCTGTTCTTTCCCTGATCTATCGTAGTCTTTACCAGTCCCAAAATCTCCTGCGAAGACCTGTAGTTCTTTGTCAGCACGATTATTTTCGGATCTCTGTATCGATTATGAAAATTCAAAATATTCTCCAGATTCGCCCCTTGAAATTTGTAAATCGCCTGATCGTCGTCTCCAACCGCCAAAATATTTGGCCTGCCATGATTTACCTCCGCGTCCAGCAAGTCATTCACAAGTCGCATTTGCACGCCGTTTGTGTCCTGAAACTCATCTACCATCACATACTGGTATCTCTCCTGCAAAGTAAATTTCAGCGCGGGAAATTTTTCCATCGCCGCCACCGTATCCAAAATCATATCTTCATAATCAAAATGCCCGCGTTCCCGTAATTTCTTCTGATACTGGGCATAAATTTCCGCCAGCGCCAAATGCTTGGGCAGATTTTTATAATCTTTCAAAATATTCTCCTTCTTCTCATTTTTATCTCCGGCGTATTTGCGTTTCCACTCCGTCACAGGCTTTGTATCGCCGGATTTCAGCGCTTCCTCCAGGCCCTCCGAGAGCGCCTTACCGAGACTGCATTTCTCCGTATTTCGGAAAATCTCAACCAGCTCGCCGATCTTTTCCAAACCTTTTTTGGAAATTCTTTCTCCAAAAATCTCCGCCACTTTTTCTTTCACCGCTTCCAAAAATTTCTGATTTTTTTCGATAACTCTTAAATATTCCTCCGGATCAAGTCCGCCTTTTTTTAAATCCGCGATCCGTCTTCCGGCCTCTCGCAGGTGCAAATAATCCCTGCTCTCAAATTTTTTCACAAGTGGATTGTCGTATTTCATTCCGTCAAAAATCTCCTCCAAAATTTCCGCCTTCACCACTTCATCTGCCGGCGTAAACTCGCCTCCTTCAAAAAATTCCGGATACTGGGCCATCACCTCCATTCCAAAACTGTGAAAAGTATGAAAAGCCACTTTATAGGCCTCCTTTCCGATCACTTCAATAAGCCTTTCCTTCATATTCGCCGCCGCCGCCTCGGTAAAAGTCAGGCACAGAATAGAGGAGGGGACTGCGTCTGTCTTTTTTAGAATATTAGCCGCCCGCAAGCTAAGTAGCTCCGTTTTGCCGGACCCAGGACCAGCGATCACCAAGACCGGTCCGTCGATGGTATCTACGGCCAGTCTTTGCTCGGCGTTCAGATTTTTATATCTGGTATCAAAATTCATTCTTTCTT
>CAZHDA010000056.1:0-3144 GCA_964531125.1 uncultured Candidatus Peribacteria bacterium | reverse complement strand
CTTCTTCTCAGCTTTCTCCTCCTTCAGCGTCAGCGCCACACGGTGTTCCTCCGGTTCAATCGCGATAATTCTCGCTTTCACCTTTTGGCCGACCTTCAAGTGCTCGGTCGGATCCACATTGTCGCCATCCACAATCTCGCTGACATGTATGAGTCCGTTTATTTCCTCATCCAGTTTTACGAACGCTCCAAACGGAGTAACTCTTGTAATTTCGCTCTCGATCTCGGTGCCGACTTTATATTTCTTTGTAGCTTCAAGCCATGGATCAGGAGTCAGCCGTTTCATCGAGAGACTGATCTTGTCTCGGTCTTTTCCGATAATCAGAACTTCCACTTCGTCACCGACACGGCCAAAATCTCGCGGATCTCTCACATGGCCCCATGCGATTTCAGAAATATGCACAAGTCCTTCAACACCGTTAAATGTTACAAATATACCAAATTTCACTATACCGCTGATACGGCCTTTTACTTTTTGACCAATATCCAGCGTTTCCATATATGCGTCGCGGGTCTCTTCTTCAGCTGCCTTCTCAGACAAAATCAGTTTTCCACCTTCTTTATCCAAATTTATAATGCGAACGAGCAGGGGAATACCAACCAGCTTCTGAAGTCTCTTCAAAATCTCAGCCGAATCGGCCCCGTCCACGCGAGGATAATGCATCGGCGCGAGCTGTGACACAGGAATAAATCCTTTGATTCCGTCCACATTGATAAGTAGTCCTCCTTTGTTTGCTTCGCTGGCCACAACCGTGATCGATTCATTGCTCTCATGCGCGCTAACAAAATGATTCCATGTTTTCTTTTGGCTGGCTTTTCGGAGCGACAAAACCACCAAACCGGCATCATTTTCCTCTTCCAAAACGAAAGCGGAAATTCGGTCACCGATTTTTATGTCTTTGTTTGAACCCCTGCTGTCTACGGATTCCTGTCCGCTGACCACGCCGGTCGAAACTCCATCGAGGTCGATCAGGATCTTATTTTTTTGAATATCGATAACTGTCCCGTCCACGATAGTGCCGGGTTTCGGAAGCGTATAAAGAGGCGCGTCCTGTAACAATTCCGTCATTACGGAAATCTTTTTCTTTGCTGGCATAAAACCTTTGCCGCAAGACTTTTTAGTAATAATAGCTTTTTGGACTCAAGCTGTCTTGCCGCTAAAAATACTTTTCAACCAAAAAGCATGGGGAGTATAGGGATAGAGAATGCCAATGTCAACTCGTTTATGCCTTTACCGGTACCTTTTTCTTACCCTTCACAAGTTCAACACCTTCACCTTTTTTCACCAGTTCTACAGTGTCGCCTTCGTGAAAGACGCCTTCCAAATATTTGTTTGTCAGAGGATCTTCAACCAGTTCCTGGATCGCTCGTCTTACCGGCCTGGCTCCGTATTTCGGATCATATCCCGCCTTGGATAAGGCTTCCAGAGCCTCGGAGCTTGAATTTATCACGATCTTTTTGGCCTTCAGTCGGTCTTGTAGATAATTCAAGTGAAGCTTCACAATTTCTTTGATATTTGAATTTGTCAGAGCGTGGAAAACTACAACCTTATCAACTCTGTTCAAAAATTCCGGTCGGAAATGATCCTTCAGGTCCTTCATAATATCTGTCCTCATGGCTTCAAAATCCTGTTCGGCTCGTCCTAGCTCAGCTGCATCGGTCGAAAAGCCGATTGGCGCGGCCTTCTCCGTCAATTTTTTGGCGCCGATATTTGAAGTCATCACAATCACGGTATTTCTGAAATCCACGCGCAGGCCTTTTGAATCCGTCAGCTCTCCGTCCTCCAAAATCTGCAATAGCAGATTGAATACATCAGGATGCGCTTTTTCAATTTCATCAAAAAGAATTACGGAATACGGCTTTCGTCTCACGGCTTCGGTAAGCTGTCCGCCATCTTCATAACCGACATAACCGGCAGTCGCTCCAACAAGTCGCGAAGTGTTGTGCCTTTCCATGAATTCACTCATGTCGATTTTTATCAGCGCGTTGCGGTCGTTGTAAACTTCTTCCGCGATCGCTTTTACGAGCTCGGTCTTTCCTACGCCTGTTGGTCCCATAAAGATAAACGAACCGATTGGCCTCTTTTCATCGGCAAATCCCGCCCTCGATCGTCTTATTGCTTTCGCAACAGCTTCGACGGCTTCATCCTGACCAATAATTCGCTTTTTCAAAGCATCTTCCAGAGCTTGCAAACGGGCAATGTCGTCCTTCAAAAGCCTTGTCACCGGCACGCCTGTCATCATGGAAACCACCTCGGCAATATCGTCCTCGGTCAATTTTTTTCTCTTCGCCCTTGGAACTTTGGTCATTCTTGCTTCATCTATCTGCTTTGAAATGGCCAGTTCTTCATTGCGAAGCTCGGCGGCCTGCTCATAATCCTGCTTGGAGACTGCATCTTCTTTCTTTTTTATTGTTGCCGTCAGCTTTTTCTGTAGTTTTTTGATAGTGTCATTATCTGATTTTGAACGTATGCGCTTTTTTGCGGAAGCCTCATCGATCAGATCTATAGCCTTGTCCGGCAGATAGCGGTCATTTATATATCTTTTGGAAAGAGTTACCGCCGCGGAAAGCGCGTTGTCGGTAATCATCAGATTATGATGATTTTCAAACCCCTCTCTGATTCCGTACAAAATTTCCAGGGTGTCCGGCTCGCTTGTCTCCTCCACCAAGATAGGCTGAAAACGGCGTTCCAAAGCACTGTCTTTTTCGATGTTTTTACGATACTCGGTTGTCGTCGTGGCTCCAATTACCTGCATTGCACCACGGGACAAAGCCGGTTTCAGTATATTTGCCGCGTCCAGACTTCCCTCCGCGCTTCCGGCGCCCATGATCGTGTGAAGTTCATCTATGAAAAGAATTACATTTTTCTGTGACTTGGCTTCCTCGATAATCTGTTTGATTCTTTCCTCGAATTCGCCGCGATATTTTGTTCCGGCCACAACTGCCGCCATTGAAAGCGACAAAATTCTCTTGTCGAGCATATTCTCCGGCGCTTTTTCTTCGGCTATAGCCTGAGCCAGTCCTTCCACCACAGCGGTCTTTCCGACTCCGGATTCTCCGATCAAAACCGGATTGTTTTTTGTCTTTCTGGACAAAATACTGATCATTCTCTCTATCTCCATCGTTCGCCCGATAATCTTGTCCA
>CAZHDA010000055.1:0-5136 GCA_964531125.1 uncultured Candidatus Peribacteria bacterium | reverse complement strand
AAAATCTTTTTCCCGTTTGAAAATTCCAAAATAAATTCCCTACCTATAAAATCAAAAAAACTTTTACCGAATTCCCCATACCATTTTTCCGGATCATGATTGCCATAAACAGCCAAAACATCGCGTGTTTTCAGCAAGTAATGAAACTCCGACATAAGTCTCTGACTGGCATATTTGCTATGCCGGTAATTTCGAATCAGCTCAGGCATTCGTTTTGATTCGCAAAGCGTAGCCTCGTACAAATCTCCGCCAAAAACAAAAACCGCGTCCGGATTTTCCTCCATCAGCCGAACCAGATTTTTTAGCTGCCCCGGACTGTTTCCCTTGAAAGTAGGATCCAAATGCAAATCCGAAATAAAAAACACTCTCCGATCCCCAACTGAAAACACATCCACCTCATGTGTTGAAATCTCTTCGACACGCTTCTCCTTCCCCCTTAGAGAAACCTCTATCAACCCGCTTTTAACCGCCTCCCGACGATGTGTCAGTCTGGTATTCATAAGTCCAGTACATGATAGTCAAAAACTCGATATATACAAGCGATTTTGGTGGGTCGGCCGGGACTCGAACCCGGGACCAATTGCTTAAGAGGCAACTGCTCTACCAGCTGAGCTACCGACCCGCAAAGTTAAAAGAGCGCAAAAAATCTATCACCGCGACTCCCCACGCGCAAGGTTATTTAAAGAGCACCTTGCCCGTTCCATCGTTTATGGTTACACCATCATCAGTAATCTCTCCGCTCAAAGATTCCAGTCTGATCTCACCACTTCCCCAGCTCCTGCTAAATTTGATCGTTCTCTGCGCATCGCTCATTACCGTAAAACCTTTCTCTCTCTGACCGATTAGATCCGTCGATTTCACCCATTCAAAATATTTTTCAAGATCCACGGAAAAAGGATTTGGAAAGCCTTTTCTTGAAAGTGTTAGCAAATTGTCATCCAGACCGATGGAATACTCTTTTCCATCTATCATTATTTTAGCAACAGTCGAAATTCCGCCTTCCTTATAATTATTCATATAAAAATTTGCCATATATTTGAAGCCGGCCACATTTTCAGAACAAATCCCAACACCATAATTACAATCTATACCAAGATTAAACCAGTTTGCCTGATCGCTCATCCCATAAGTCGGCGCAACCCCAAGCAATGTCATGATTTTGTCACCGGTCTGCCACGGATCATGATCCACCGCCACTCCACTCAAATCGCTTTTGAATGACCTCTGCAAGCCCTCAACGCCGTGCGTCCTCACCAGATATTGAATTATAGAAGTCACACTTTCCGCATCTTTGGAATCAATATTCGCGCTATTCTGTTCAACAAATTTTCCATTTTCCATCAGTCCGTTTTTTTCAAACAAAGCCTGAAGTCTCCCCAGTTGATCCGCCTCCGACATTCCAAAAGCACCCACGGGTCCACCGGCAATACTCACCAGCAAAGCCACAAAAATCCCCGCCGGCAAAATCTTCAGATCTTTCTTTTTTGAGAATAGGAAATAGCCCGCCATCACAAGCAACCAGATTCCAAAAAGCACTATAAAATATCTCGGCTCTGTCATTCCATAATCTGTAATCCTCAGCCAAACCGCAAAAAACAACACAGCCACAAGTGGCACCAATAAAGCAAAAAGAGCCTTTCTAAAAAAACCGACAAAGCCTACGAATTTTTCCTTCACCGCAAAACTGAAGAAAAAGGTAACAACCCCCACGAATGAAAAAGCCATAATCCAAATCGCAACTCCACCTTCCGGCCATTGCCAAAGTCCGACAATTTTTCCGGTATAAGCATAAAGAACAATCAAATACAGCGAGGTCAGCGGCACCAAAAAATACTCCACGATAAGCTTTAACGCGCGGGGATATTCCGTAGTTTTGTCCAGTTTTTTAAAATCGGATGGCACACCGAAAAGAAAATAAGTCGAAGCCAAAATTCCAGTAATCACAAACCACACATCACCATAATATTCCCCATCGATCGTGATACTGAAAAGATAATCCACCGATGCCAGAAGCATCACGACACCTAGGAAAAGAATTCCAAACAACACAAATGCGGTCAAAAACCGCCTGATCAAGGCCAAAGTCCATTGCCAAAAGCCGTTCACCGCACCTTTTTTCGTATAAGGTGCCAGCAAAACAAGCATCAGCGTCATCCCGCAAACAATCGTAAATTTCATAAAATCTTTTTCGAGCCAGTCTATGAAATTTCTGAAGAATAAGAGATAAGACGCCAGTCCAACGACCAAAACCCCAATCCTTCCGATCCAGAATTCTTTTGTCTTTCCACCTCTCGATTCCACAAAAACATCCACGGCAAAACCCAGCAAAAACACAAAAAGCATAGTCAAAATCACGGAAATAAAAGTTTGTTGCAGAAAAAATTCCGAAGTCCTCGAGCCGTCATAAACCGTATAGGTATAACGATCCAGATGATTCGACCTGATAGCGCAAACCACCACCGTAAAAGCGGCCAGCATCGAAATCGGAAACCGTTTGACGACGGTCAAAAATTTTTCATACAAATCGGAAATTGAGGGAAATTTCATAGAGAGGGGTTAATAATCTCCACAAGAATATGACAAAGCCAACTTGTTAGCAAATTTGACTACGATTATACTGCCCGCGTGAAAAACATTCTTCTCTACACAGATACGCCTCAAGCCGGCGGCGCAGAACTTCAGATGTTTTTGTTGGCCAAGTTTTTGGATAAGGAAAAATTCACACCAATCTTCGCCTGCAGTAAAAACCAATCTCTCGACAAGCTCTGCGAAAATTTTGAAAAAGAAAACATCAGAGTCATCCGATTGCCAGTGATGAACAAACATCATCCGCGTCATTATTTTGAATTAAAAAAAATCATAAAGAATGAAAAAATCGATCTGATTCACATCCATGTTTGGAATCCGGCCAGCGGCCGCTACGGATTTCTGGCTGCGGACAGCGCAAACATACCGATCGTCACGACTGAGCACGATCCATTTCAGCTCAACTTTCTCAAAGATGCTTTCAAAAAATTCACTTTAAATAAAGTTTCCAAAATCATCACGGTCTCGGAAGAAAACGCCAAAGTTTTAAAAAAACTTTATCCAAAACATTCAAAAAAAATATCGGTTATTCACAACGGACTCGATCTCACTTGGTGGCAATCCCAACTGCTCCGTTTCACAAACGAAGACAGAAAAGAAGTTAAGGAAAAAATTTTCAAAGCAAAAGAAGATACGCTGATTATCACAACCATCGCCGAACTCCACGAACGCAAAGGTTTGAAATATTTGATTGAAGCAATGCCAAGTCTCACATCCGAATTCCCAAACATAAAATTGGTAATTATCGGCGAAGGAAACACGCGGCCGAATCTGGAAAACCAAATAAAAAAACTCAATCTTGAGGCCAACATCATCCTTCTCGGCCGCCAAAAAGAAATTCCAAAACTCCTAAAAAGTTCAGACATTTTTGCGCTTCCATCTCTCCGCGAAGCCTTCGGTTTGGTACTTACAGAAGCCATGTTTATCCCATTGCCCATCGTCGCCACCAAAGTCGGCGGCATCCCGGAAGTCGTCGTCGACAAAAAAACCGGACTGCTGGTCGACCCAAAAGATCCTCAATCACTCGCCAAAGCCCTGAGAACCCTCATCTCCGATCCAAAAAAACGCGCCGCATTCGCATCCACCGGCTTCTCCCGCGTCATCAAAAACTTCGACGCCAAAAGAATGGCTGAAGAATACGGAAAAGCATACAACTCTATAATTTTCCCTTGACGGTGAGCGCACGCTCACCTATAATGCGGGCATGAAACTGCAAACGATTTATGTCTGCGCCAAATGCGCCTACGAGAGCCCAAAGTGGCTGGGCAAATGCCCTTCCTGCAACGCTTGGAACAGCTTTGCCGAAGATGTGATCAATGTCGGCAAACCGGCGAAATCTTCTCTCTCCTCCACTCCGCGCAAAGTCGAATCAACCAAGCTAAACACTCTTTCCCAAAGCAAACAGCGCATAACTTCCAATATAAAGGAATTTGACCGCGTTCTTGGCGGCGGATTTATTTCTGGTAGTCTCACTCTTCTCTCGGGCGAGCCAGGCATCGGAAAATCCACTCTCACCCTTCAGATCGCCGGCAATCTCTCCAAAAACGAAAGAGTTTTGATCGCTTCCGGCGAAGAATCTCTCGAACAAATCGCGCTCCGCTGTCAGCGCTTGAAAATCAATTCCGAAAATCTCACGGCCATCAATGAATTCAATCTCGAAACCATCCTCGAAACCATCACCAAGGAAAAAGCCAAATTCGCGATTATCGACTCGATCCAAGTCATTTCCTCAAATGATCTTCCGGCCGCTTCAGGCTCTGTCAGTCAGGTCAGATACTGCACAGAAAAGATTATGGAATTGGCCAAAAGCCGGAACATCACAGTCATACTGATCGGCCATGTTACAAAGGACGGAAATCTCGCCGGACCACGCGTCCTCGAACATCTGGTCGACACAGTTTTGCAGATCGAAGGCGACCGCTTCCAGCAATTTCGCTTGCTTCGCGCTTCCAAAAATCGCTTTGGTTCCTGTCTAGAAGTCGGCGTTTTCGAAATGGACGAATCAGGACTAAAAGAGGTGGAAAATCCATCCAAGCAATTTCTCGAAGGCCGCAAAGAAAACGCCATCGGCAGCGTAATCACCGCCGCCATCGAGGGCACGCGACCCTTTTTGGTCGAAGTCCAAGCCCTCACATCAACTACGGTTTTCGGCTACCCAAAGCGCACCGCAAATGGCTTCGACTTAAACCGCCTGCAGATTTTAATCGCCGTTCTCGAAAAATACGCAAAACTCAATCTCCAAAATCAGGATATTTTTGTAAACATCGTTGGCGGCATCCGCCTTTCCGAACCGGCCGCTGATCTCGCAGTCTTGATGGCCATCGCCTCTTCTTATTTCAAGAAATCTCTTCCACGCGACGCCATCGTCTTCGGCGAAGTCGGACTTTCAGGCGAACTCCGCAAAGTCATCCACGCAGAGAAACGACTGAAAGAAGCCGAGAAACTCGGCCTCAAAACCGCCATCTCTTCCTCAAATCTAAGAGAAATCAACCAAGCCCTTCAAAAAATCGCTTAGCATTTTCCGTCGAAAGTCTCTCTATTTCCGCGACA
>CAZHDA010000054.1:1213-5269 GCA_964531125.1 uncultured Candidatus Peribacteria bacterium | reverse complement strand
AAATTCCGAGTAGGTCGAGTTGGTCGGGAGTGAGTTTTTCTGTGAATTTAGGAATATTCATTACCGCCATTATGCCTCTTTTTGTAAGAAAGTTAAATTTGTTTGCGTAGTAGGTGTGCAGCTGCAAAATATTTCTTAACATTTTATTTATGAAAAGTCGTAACTATGTTCTCGGAGGGATGTTGGCAATGGCCATACTTGTGGTTGGCGCCGCATCCGCATTCGCCGCCGAAAAAGATCTCCCGGCCGATTTTGAGGCCAAAAAGGCCGAGATGGAGGCCAAACGCGCGGAGATGCTTCAGATTTTTGAAGACGGGGATTATCAAGCTTGGCAGGAATTGATCAGTGAGAAAAATCCTGATGCTGAGATCTTCGATCAAATTACTGCAGACAATTTTGATGAATTCGCGGCAGCTCATTTGAAGATTAACGAAGGCATGGAAGAGCTCAAAGAGCTTGGCGTGGAAGGCCCCGGGCCGATGGGTGGAATGGGTGGCCCACATAAGCCATTCAAACAAATGCGAGGGTTAAAGGAATAGGGGGACATATGGAGTGGTCTTCACCGGCCACTCCTTTTATAATGTGGTAAATGAAGAAAATGAATTTCAAAAGTGATGGGGAATTGGTGCGGATGGCTTTAAAAAATAGTGATAATTTTGTTTATTTGGTTGAACGGTATGAAAGCAGACTTATAAGGTATGTTTTGCGGATTTCCAGCTTTGATGTGGCCACTGCCGAAGATGTGGTGCAAGATGTTTTTATCAGTGTTTATAAGAATTTGAATGACTTTGATCGTGACTTGAGTTTTTCGAGTTGGATTTACAGAATTGCTCATAACACGGTCATAGATTATGTAAGAAAATTTAAAAGCAGGCCGATGCAGGTTGAACTCGACGATGATTATGTTTTTTTGTTGCCGAATGATGTGGATTTGCCTGAAGAGATGAGTCGTAAAGAATTAAGTGTTTTTGTGAAGAAAATTTTATTAGAGTTGCCGGAAAAATATCGCGAGGTTTTGGTGTTGAGATATTTGGAAGATAAAAGTTATAAAGAAATCGGAGATATTTTGAGGAAATCGGTGAACAGCGTGTCGGTTTTGATAAACCGTGCCAAGGATAAGATGAAAGCAAAATTAAAATCTATTAATTAAATTTATATGTCTAAAGTCTCTAGGAAAATAATGGAAAAAATTAAACGGGAGAAGGTCGAAAAAATTCCCAGATGGCATTTTATGCTGAAGAGTGGACTAGTGTGGGGATCGCTTGGGGTCGCGATTTTGCTTGGGGCATTTGCTGTTTCCATGATTATTTTTCAAGTCGTAAATGTGGATATAGATTTGTTGCCGCCAGGTTTTGGAGGGCCAAAAATTTTTATGATTTTGAAAATGATTCCGTATTTTTGGATGGCAATCGCCGGGTTGCTTTTCATGTTTGTTTATTTTGATTTCAAGCAAACGAGAAAAGGGTATAGATATGGAGCCGCGAAGGTGGTCGGAGCGAGCGTTCTTATCTCGATTTTTTTGGGAATTGGTTTCCACACAGTGAGAGCGCCGGAAAATGCGGAAATATTTTTCCATGAAATTGGACCTTATAGGCATCTGAATTTTGACAGAGAAAAATTTTTGGTTGAACCGGAAACGGGGCGTTTGGGTGGGATGATTTTGGAAATAAATGGGCGTGATAAATTTATATTGGAGGATTTTGAAAAAGGCATTTGGAATGTGGATATTTCTATGGCACGAATACCAAAAAGGGAAATTATTTTTGTTGGTGGAAAGGTGAGAATGATTGGTGAGTCTGTCGGGCCGAATGAGTTTTTTGCCCGTGATGTAAAGCCTTTTAGGCGGTTTTGAGCGCTTTCTTAATCAGTTTTTTTGTGAGTTCGACGCCGGGTTGGTCGAAGGCATTTATCTTAAACATCTCTCCGAGGAAGGCGATTTCGGCTTCGAAAAACATGAAGAGCGCGCCGAGAGTATCTTCGTTGATTGTGGGGATTTTTATTGTGACGCATGGGCGGTGACTGCGCGTGAGAGCTTCGCGTGTGGCGTTTAGTTCGATGTTTAAAAGTTTATTGAATGGCGGAATGTTTGGTTTGAGACTTTCCACCTCGATGAAAATAAAAAATTTGTCGTTTGGGCCATCCGAATAAAGCTGAAGTTGGGAGTGCTGGTCTGTAGCGCCGAGGGCGTTTACCGGAGTGATACCTGTGCGAGAGTTTTTGCCGATGCTTTCAGCCAAAAGCTGGCGATACCAGTCGGCAAAACGAAAGAGTTTCTGGGCGTATGGCATGAGGACAACGATGTTTTTTCCTTGTTTGTAAAATTTGTGTTGGAGGGCGGCGAGTTGGTAAGCGGGAGTCAGATTTGCTTTTGTTTTTTTGACCCCTTGGAGAATTTTTTTGATGTCAAAGTTGAGCAGCGCGGCTGGTAGAAGTCCGACGGCGGTTAGGACCGAGAAGCGGCCTCCGATATTTTCCGGAATTTTGAATGTTGGCTTTGGGAAGTTGCCGATGAAGACAAAATTTTTGGTTTTCTTTTTGAAATAATTATACTGCGCGAGAGTTTCGGTGGTGGTTCCGGATTTTGAGATGACTACAAAAAGAGTCTTTTTATAATCGATTATGTCTTCGAGTTCCTTTATCAAAACAGGGTCGATATTGTCTAGGACGAAAAGATTTTTTTTGAAAAGATGACCGAGACTTTCCTGCAAACAGATAGTTCCGAGGGCGGAACCGCCGATGCCAAGAACTACGAAATACTTGTATTTGTTGCGGTTTTTCTTTGCAAAGGCTTCGATGTCTTTGGTGTCGATCAAATTATAAAAACCTTCGTTACCGGGACGGATTTTTTTAGAAATCTTGGGAAGTTTTGCCCACTTGTTTCCAATAAGTTCGATCATTATTTTTGAAGTTTCTTCACGCTTTCCCAGTCGGCTAAAAATTTGGCGAGGCCTTTATCGGTGAGCGGGTGCTGAATTAATTTTTCAAAAACATCGGCGGGGATAGTGCAAATGTCCGCTCCGATCATCGCGGCTTCCATGACATGGCGTGGGTGGCGGACTGAGGCGACCAAGATTTGCGTTTTGAAGTCGTAATTGCTGTAGGCGGTGACGATGTCGGCGATGAGTTGCATGCCGTCTTCGGAAATATCATCGAGGCGACCGATAAAAGGACTGACGAGAGTGGCTCCTGCTTTGGCGGCGAGGAGGGCTTGGCCAAGGGAAAAAACGAGAGTGACATTGGTATTGATTCCTTCCTTGGAAAAAACTTTTACGGCCTTGAGGCCTTCCGGAGTGGCCGGAACTTTTACGAAAACATTTTTGTGCCATTTTGCCGCACGGCGACCTTCGGTCAGCATTCCGGCGAGTTCAGTGGAGATGACTTCGGCGCTGATCGGGCCGTCGACGACTTTCGCGATTTCTTTGATGCGTTTTTCGAGAGAGACTCCTTCTTTTGCGATGAGACTCGGGTTTGTGGTGACGCCGTCAAGAACGCCCCAGGATGCGTATTTTTTGATGTCTTCGAGGTTTGCGGTGTCGAGAAAAAGCTTCATAAAAAGGAGGTTAGGGTTCGGTGGTATTGTAGGGGAAATGGGGGAGAGGGGCAATTACTTCTTTTGATTGTAATGTTTCAGCCAGATTTTTTTGAAGAATGGGAGAGAGGAAGTGGAAATGATGAAGGCTGTGGTTGGGACGACGGCGTTTGCGAAGGGATCGGGGAGGCGCGCGATCAGGAAAAAGGAGACGATCGTCAGGTAAGTCAGAATGGCGATGATGATTTTTCGTGTCCACGAAGTTTCCCAAGCTTTGTCGGCTTCGACGCGGGCGTTTCTGGCTTTGATGGCGGCGAGTTCTTGGGAGATATTCATAGAATTTTCTTAATTCTTTCCAATAGTAGCGGAAATTCGTTATAGCCGGAAGCTGAGTTGAAGTGGCCGGCGTGGGGGATGAAGGTGAGTTTGATGCCGAGGTTGGAGGCGAGGGCCTGGCCTTTTTCGAGTTTCAGATATGGGTCGTTGTCGGAATGGAAGACTTCAAAATGAGGGCAGTTGGATTTGAT
>CAZHDA010000054.1:0-1113 GCA_964531125.1 uncultured Candidatus Peribacteria bacterium | reverse complement strand
GAAGATGGGCATGGGGAGATTATAGCACTTTCAGATTTTCAGTTTCCGCAATCACTCTGACCGGTGCGGCTTCGGTGTCGAATTTGGCGGGGAGGGCGGTGACGGTGAAAGTTTTGTGGCCGAGGAGCTTGTTGAGATTTGCCAGATTTTCGATGATCAAAATGTCGTTGCCGAGGAGGATTTTGTGAATTTCAAAAGGTGTGCGGTCCGGGCTGGGCGTGTCCATTCCGACGATACCGACGCCGAGGGAAACCATGGCTTGCGCAAAGGCTGGAGTGATTTCCGGGTAGTCATTGAAATATTCAGAGCTGCCGAATTTTTCAGCGAAACCGGTGTAGATAAAAACAAAGTCGCCGTGGGAGATGGAGATTCCTTTAAGGAGGTCCGGGGTGATGGCTTTTGCGCGGGCGTCGAGGAGGTGGCCGCGGCCAAAGAAGCGTTCTGGGGCGTAGGCGGAAAGCCGTTTTCCGTTTTGGATCATGTGCAGTGGCGCGTCCATGTGAGTGCCGACATGCATGCCGGTTTTGATTTGGAAATCGTTGTAGCCGGCGGTGGCGATGAATGAGGTTTGTGTCAGTTCCGCGGCTGGGTCGCCGGGGTAGACGGGCATTTGGGCGGTGAAGGTGTAGGTGAGGTCGAGAAGGGGCATGTTTTTGGTTTTATATAGCTTGAAGAACGGCAGAATATTCGCCGCCTTTTTGTTTGTATAGTTTTTTAATTTGCCATCCTGTTTCGTTGGCTATTTTTTCCAATATCAGTGGTTCGACATGGATCCAGTAAAACCAATTTCCAATTAAATTTTTGTATTCTATCCTGATTTTCACCATGCCAAGATCTCGTTTTGCGTTGAGATTACCTTGATGATATTTCTTGTGAAGAGGGTTGTTTGGTTTGCTTACATCTCGGGAAGTGAGAAGTAAAACGCCTTCATGCTTTACAAGCTTTCTCGCGATCTTAAGCAGTTTTTTGACGCCATTCAGATTTCCTCCTATTCCGATGTTATGTCCAAAAAGCAGGATTGTGTCGAAGGAATTTTTCGGAAATTTTGAATGAAAAATATCCGTCACTTTAGCCTTGTCGCAGCCTCTTTCTTTGCAGACCTTGATTGCCGGA
>CAZHDA010000053.1:0-5432 GCA_964531125.1 uncultured Candidatus Peribacteria bacterium | reverse complement strand
TATCAATGACGGATATTTTCAGGTCATGCGCGCCGTCAGAAAATCCAGCTGGTTGATCACATATCTCTTTGGTTCGACTCCGGCCGCAGACAGAACTTATAGGTTTCGCCACTGTCCATGTGAATCGGAACAGGCCACCTCTATTCGTCTGAGCAGTCGTGGTTACAACAGTAAAATTCAGATGCAAACACGGATTTCTTTCAACAGCTTGGAGGAATATCTCCGCGATATGCGGCGCGCGCTTTCTACCCCGCATCCTCATTATGTGAAACTAGGCCTTTCCCATGGTGGTGAGGATATTCAAATGAATTACAATATTCTTCAAATGGAAAGTGAATACTACTCCAGTGTCCGACCAAAACAGCCTCCGCAAAAAAACGAGATGGCTTCGGACGCTCTCGAGCGTAGAGGGGTGAAATATATAGAGGTGCGATGCATTGATATCGATCCGTTTTCACCAATCGGGATTGGTGAGGACACTTTGTATTTTTTGAATGTTTTTCTGACACACTTTTTGCTGAATGATGTGCCGCCTTTTAATTCCAGCGATCTTGTAAACAATTTTGATAATCAGGAAAAAATCGCCATGTTTGGCCATAAGAAAAATCTCAAACTTAAAAATGGTCGAAGGAAAATGCTCTTCAGCGAATGGGCGAATCAGCTTGTGAATGAAATGAGTGAGACTGCAAATCTGATGGGGATCACATATCTTAAGGTCCTCGAAAGGCAATTCAAAAAAATTGCCGATCCAAATCTTACGCCGTCAGCAATTTTTCTCCATCAAATGAAACGCAGCGGGAAAAATTTTATTGATTTTAATCTCGACCTGTCAAAAAAACATCAAGTGTTTTTGAGGCGGCAAAAAGCCTGCTCAACTTGCGCGGAAAGAATCAAAGACTCAGTCGCATCTTCAATCCTTGCGCAGGAAAAACTCGAAGTCGAAACGGAAATGTTTACAGAGGGCTACGAAGACCTTCAGGGTTCGACACAATTGCTTATCAAAGCAGCGTTAAGCCGTGGAATTGAAGTCGAAGTTCTCGACCCCAAAGCAAATTTCATTCTCCTGAGAAAAGGCGGTCATGTCGAATATGTGAAGGAGGGAAATAAAACTTCGCGCGATTCCTATGTGACATCTTTGCTCATGCAAAACAAGGAGGTCTCAAAGAAAGTTTTGCAAAAAAACGGTGTGAGCGTTCCCGCCGGAGAAATTTATTACGATTTGGATTCGGCAAAATCCGATTACCCAAAATTTGCTCAAACAAAATGCGTGGTAAAACCGGTAAACACGAATTTTGGAATTGGTGTGTCAATCGTTGATAAAAATAATTCTAACGACTTTAATAAAGCTTTGTCAGAGGCTTTTAGTCATGATCAATCCGTTATCGTGGAAGAATTTGTGGAAGGTTTGGAGTATCGTTTTTTGGTGATTGATGGAAAAGCGCTCGCTGTGGTTCACCGTGAGCCTGCAAATGTCGTTGGTGATGGCAGGCACACAGTCCGTGAGCTTGTAAAATTGAAAAATGAAAAACCGCGCAATTACAAAATCACGACTGGCTATGTTATTCAAACCGGTCCGACGGAGCAAAATGTTTTAAAAAAACAAAATCTAACTTTTTCCTCTATTCCAAAAAATAATCAGAAAGTCTATCTTCGCGAAAATTCAAATGTTCACACAGGTGGAGACCCGATTGATTTCACCGATGAAATGCCGGTTGTTTATAAGAAGATAGCGGTCAATGCCGCCAAGGCGGCAAATGCAAAAGTATGCGGCGTGGACATGATCATTCCAAATTTAAGTGCAAAATCAAAGCCGGATTATGCAGTCATTGAAATAAATTTCAATCCGGCGATGCAAATGCACGATTTTCCATTCAAGGGAAAAAACCGTCATGTCGAGGAGGCCATCCTTGACTTATTGGGCTTCTAGCCGTATATGGCGCTTATATGAGGCTAAAAACTCCCATTGTTCAAATAGGTGAAATTAAAATCGGTGGCGATCTTCCCGTGGTCATTCAGTCTATGACCAATATTGATACTTCAGATTTTTCTTCCACCGCCGAGCAATGTATTGAGCTTGCGAAGGCTGGTGCAGAAATGGTTCGCATAACAGTTGATACTCCCTCTTCCGCTGCCGCCATTCCAAAAATTCGTAAAATTCTGAATCAAAAAGGCTTCAAGCATCTCCCGCTCATCGGTGATTTCCATTTCAATGGCCACAAACTCCTTTCAGATTTTCCTGAAACCGCCAAAATCCTCGACAAATACAGAATCAATCCCGGCAACGTCGGTTTCGGAAAATTTCACGATGAAAATTTTTCTCAATTCATCAAAGTCGCTGTAAAAAATAAGAAACCGGTCCGTATCGGCGTGAACTCCGGCTCTCTCGATCCAAATCTGCTAACGGATTTGATGAATAAGAACGCCAAACTAAAAACTCCAAAATCGGATCGCGAGGTTTTCATAAATGCCATGGTGGAAAGCGCTCTTCAGTCCGCCAAATTCGCCGAAAAACTCGGTCTCAAACAAAACCAAATTGTTTTGAGCGTAAAAATGACTGATGTCACTGAAACAATTCGTGCCTACGAACTTCTCGCGGCTCGCATGCAAAAATCCAAACACATTTACTCTCTCCATCTCGGCCTCACTGAAGCCGGCTCTGACTTGCAAGGTATTGTCGCCAGCTCCTCCGCACTCGCAATCCTGCTAAACAAAAATATCGGCTCAACAATCCGCGTCTCCCTCACGCCAAATAAGTCCACTCCTCGTACCCGTGAAGTCGAGGTTTGCAAACTCCTGCTCCAATCTCTGAACCTCCGCTTTTTCTCTCCACGCATTATCTCCTGTCCTGGCTGTGGCCGCGCCGAAAACGAATTTTTTCAAACTATCGCCGCAAAAGTCACTTCCCACATTCAAAAAAAACTTCCTCTTTGGCAAAAAAAACATCCAGCCGTCTCCCGTCTCCGCATCGCCGTCATGGGCTGCGTGGTCAACGGCCCCGGCGAATCCCGCCATGCCGACATCGCGCTCTCACTCCCAGGCCGCTCCGAACGCAAAGTCGCCGAAGTCTACATCGGCGGCCAGAAATTCAAAACCTTGGTGGGGGAGGACATCGCGGAGCAATTTCTGGGGGTTTTGGGGGGCTATGTGGAAAAGCTCTAGAAAACATTACCGTCCTAGGATGCAAGCGCGTCTTGACACAACCAGTATAAAGTTGTATGGTCTGCCTCTATGGACGAGAATCCAATATCAAACGCGCTAGATATTTTTTTAGAATCTCACAGAGGCAAAATTCCAGATGTAGGAGAAAAATTTTTACGAATGATAGGTTTCAGTGAGAACACACATGTACACCCAAACAGAGTAATATTAGCCGTATTCTTGCAAGCAATGACATTGAGCTCACAGGAGCACGGTGATTCCTTGCTAGAATACATGATTGGAGAAGATAGTAATGATGAAACATTAAACATTGAAAAAGTAAGTATAGACGAACTGCCAGGCGCAGAGCTGGCAACCAACAAAAATATTTTTCTGCTCGAGATAGTGATCAATGGCAGGAAAAGATTCTTTACGATTAATATAGATAAATCAAATCATACTGACTACAAAGACACGCCGGTTGCAAGGGAGTCAAAAGTCCTTCGGCTACACAGGGAAGTCCTCGGACAAAGAGCTTTTGGTACAACTTATTTTCGTGACAGTGGGAGGGTTATAAGCATCAAAAACTTTATAGAGGGAGTTCCACTCGAAATGTTACTTTTTGATAAAGAATACACAGTGGAAAGACTCGGATTTGAAGTCATTAGTAAAATTGCAAGAGCAGTCCGCAAAAAGATCAATGACATAACATCTGAAGCCGGTGGACTCCCTGCGGACATGCATTTTGGAAATATAATTGTGAACGTAGAGCCAAATGGGGAGGTAAGTGTAGGCATATGTGATGTGGAAAGCATAAATAAAAATCCAAAATATATTGAAAGAGTTGCACGCGAAACTAATAACGCTCTCAATCTACTGGTAAAAGCTGCTGAGAAAAAGGCTCTGAACGACAAGGGCATGAATTGACAACGACATCAAAAATTTGCAATTCGCCTTGCGGTCATTTTTTTCACCATACAAACAAAAACATGCCTTCGCAAAATTCCGTCCTAGGACGGAATCCAGCAACCCCCTCTCCCTTGCTTTTCCGCCTCCCTTCCGCTAAATTTCCCCCGATGATTCTCTCAGACAAAACACTAAAGGCAATGATCGCAAGCGGTGAACTCGTCGTCGACCCCATTGACGAACAGTCCATCCAGCCCGCCTCCATCGACTGTCGCATCGGCGACCACTTCCTCATTCTCGAGGACACACAAATGGACGTGCTTTCCCTCGACGCCGAGATCAAGTATCGCGAAGTCACCGCGGACACTATCACTATTCCTCCTCACACTTTCCTTCTCGCGACCACGCAGGAGTATGTGAAACTTCCAAACAATCTCACGGCTTTCGTCGAAGGCCGCAGCTCCATCGGAAGAATCGGACTTTTCATTCAAAATGCAGGCTGGGTCGATCCCGGATTTGAAGGTCGCATCACTCTCGAGCTCTACAACGCCAGCTCTCTCCCTATCAAACTTCAGGCCGGAAAGCGCATGTGTCAGCTGGTTTTTTGTAAAATGGATCACAAGGCCGATTTCCCGTATCGCGGCAAATACCAGGGCCAATCCGAAACCATCGGTAGCCGCGTTTTCCAAGACAAAGACCGCAACCACATCGGAATTTCCCAAAAAATAAAAGAAGAAAATGAAGCAATATCTCGAACTGGTAAAAGAGGTTCTTGAAAATGGTGAAAAGAAAACCGATCGCACCGGCACGGGTACGATTTCGCTTTTTGGTGTTCAAAAAAAATACGACCTCCGCGAAGGATACCCACTAGTGACCACGAAAAAGGTTGTTTTTAAATCCATGATTTACGAACTTCTCTGGTTTCTGAAAGGCTCTACAAACATAAATGACGGCCTAAAGCCGCACACTTCCATCTGGGATGCCTGGGCTGACAAAGATGGAAACCTCGGTCCGGTTTACGGCTACCAGTGGATAAAGTGGGAGAAATTTCACCCATCGGGTGAAATTTCCCACATCAATCAAATCCAAAACGCTATCGACCTAATCAAAACAAATCCCGATTCCCGTCGTATCATAGTTTCGGCTTGGAATGTCGCCGACCTCGATCGTATGGCTCTGCCTCCATGTCATCTGCTTTTCCAATTTTATGTCATAAATAACCGCCTCGACTGCCAGCTCTACCAACGTAGTGGCGATATCGCACTCGGCGTGCCTTTCAATATCGGGAGTTACGCCGCACTCATGATCATGATGGCGCAGGAGACGGGCCTCACTCCGGGCATTTTCACTCACACCATCGGCGACGCGCATATTTATTTGAATCATGT
>CAZHDA010000052.1:1574-5580 GCA_964531125.1 uncultured Candidatus Peribacteria bacterium | reverse complement strand
GCTTTCCGTGCAAAGCTTTCTAGGTCGTCTGCTTTTCGCCATTCTCGGGCCTTTCCTCGGCTGGTATAGCGATGTTTATACTCTTTCGCAGGCCATGATTTTCTCCGGAATTTTATTTCTGGTTCTCGGTTTGGGATCTTTTCTATTGCTAAAAAAATCGCGTGCCATCTAAACTACTCTTATGAAAAAATTACTCTTTTCCATCGTTTTCATTCTTATGTTGCCATTCACCGCCTTTGCCGAAATGTCTCTTTTTGTCGGTGAGGGTTGTCGTTCCTGCGAAGAAATGATCCAATATGCGGACGCAAATAATCTTGAAACCGCTTTTGGGGCAAAAATTTATGAAATTTATAACGACGATACAAATCGCTCAATCTACGAGGCCAAACGCGATAAAGTCGGCGCAAACAACTCCCTGCCGCTTCTCATTATCGATGAAACCGACTCAGTTTCCGGCTACCAAAACATCGTCGACTATTTTGAAAGTTTCAAAACAAAAACAACTCCCGAACCATCCACTCTCACAAAAGAAGATTCAGAAAATCTAAATAAAATTATCGCCACAACTCCACGAACTCCAGCTGTCCAAACTGAAACAGACAGCTATCTTAATAAACTCCTCATCGTTATTCTGATCGCCGTTTTTGTTTCTATTCTTATTCGAAAGGGATCTCGATCTCCTCGCCCATAAAAGGCACATGCACATCTTTAAAGCCATTTTCCGCCAGCGCACCTTTAAAGAAATCGAGCTGAGTTTGTTCCCCGTGCACCAAAAAGATTTTTTTAAGTTTTTTGATTTTCGTAATGTAGTCGAGCAAATCGCTCCTGTCCGCGTGTCCGGAAAAAGCGTCCATCACATAAACTGAAGCCTTCACCTCATATGGATCGCCGAAAATATTTACGCTCTTCTCTCCGTTTACAAGCTTGCGCCCGAGTGTGTGTTCCGCCTGATATCCCACGATCAGCACGATATTTTTCGGGTTGGAAATATTATTTTTTAAATGATGCAAAATTCGTCCGTGTTCGCACATTCCGGACGCTGCGATTATAATCATCGGTCCTGTCTTTTCATTCAAAGCCTTCGACTCCTCTGCGGTACGGGTGTATTTCAATTGACCAAAACCAAAGGGATTGTCGCCTTTCTCTATAAATTCCATGAAAGTTTTTTTATCGAAACATTCCGGATGCGATCTGAAAACTTCGGTTATATTTCCGGCCAGCGGGCTGTCTACATAAATCGGGATTTCCGGAATTCTCTTTGCCGTATGCAATAAATTCAAATGATAAATAACTTCCTGCGCTCTTTCCAAAGCAAAAGAAGGAATAAGCAATTTTCCGCCGCGCTCGCAAACTTCATTTACGATTGTCGCCAAATCACCGTCGATGGATGTGATAGGCGGATGCAAACGGTTTCCATATGTTGTTTCCGAGATCAAAACATCGGTCTCCGGAATCGGCTGTGGATCGCGCAAAATCGGCAGTCCTCGTCTGCCCAAATCTCCGGTAAAGCAAAACCTCAAATGCTTTTTTGTTTTTTTGTCATAAAAAATCATGTGAACGAGTGCCGATCCGAGAATATGACCAGCGTCATAAAATGAAGCCACGACCCCCTCGTCCACTACGAAACTTTGCTCGTAATCCACGGATCTGAAAAGTTTCAAAGTCTTTTCCGCGTCAGCTACCGTATAAAAAGGCTCCTTCATCGCACCGGCCTCAAACTTTTTTTTGTGCTTCTGCATCCACTTAAACTCGTTTTCCTGAATCGATGCGCTGTCGAGAAGCATGTAGTTTGTCACATCTCTCGTCGCGTGCGTGCAGTAAATCGGCCCGTTAAATCCTTTTTTTACCAGATAAGGCAGATTCCCGCTATGATCCATATGCGCGTGCGACAAAATCACGATATCTATTTCCTTTGGATCAAAGAGGGGATGCAAATTTTTCTCGTCCGATTCCTGTCGTCGGCCTTGAAACATTCCGCAGTCCAGTAGAATTTTTTTGCCGTTGAAAGTGATCAAGTGTTTGCTTCCAGTCACTTCCCCAGCCGCGCCTGCGAATTTAATCTTCATTAACTCGAATTATACCTGCCTTGATTTCCGAAATCAATTCATCCCCATATTCTCCGTATTGAATAAATCTCTCCGTCCATTCTTTTTCCTCATCTTCCGTCATCAGTCTTGATTGTGATTTTTCACTCTTCATCGGAATCAATTTCACGCTAGTCACGTCGTCGCCAAAGCTCACCAGTATGCCAAGTTCCTCCTGCGTGTCTTTGCTCCAGTATTGATCGAAAACAAAATTTCCAAGCGAATAAAAAATAAATTTTCCTTCATAAATTTCAAAATTTTGCACCACGTGCGGATGATGCCCGATCACCAGATCCGCTCCGGCATCTACAAACTGATGTGCCGGCTCAACCTGCATTTTCTGATTTGCTTTATGAGAATATTCAATGCCCCAGTGAATCGACACGATCAGATAATCCACCTCCTCTCCCACATTTTTCACCAACTCCACTGCTTTTTCCATGTCCAGCGGGAAATTCACGCTGTGCAAACACACAAACGCAAATGATTTTCCATCCTCTTTTCCATAATAAACGCTCTCCGGATCAGCTTCCGAAGGATGCCCGCAAAATCCGACACCCGCATCTTTCAGTGCCGCCATCGTCGTCGCTCTCCCGTCCCAACCCTGATCCACCGCGTGATTATTTGCAATCGACACGAGATTTATCCCGTTCTCACTCAAAAACGGCGCTGTGTCCTCATGAAAACCAAACACCATTCCATCCTGCCTCTTAAAACCCTCGCCCTTTATCGGCCCTTCCAGATTGGCAAAAACCACGTCCGCATCTTCTAAATCGTCCGGCCTCCCAAGCTTTTCAAAAATATAATCTTTTCCATTTTTATCCATCAGGGTCCGTACATATCGGCCGAGCATCATGTCCCCAAATGCGAGAATATCGAGGCTTCTATCATCTTCGATCTTTTGCCCGGGCAAAAACCACTCAATTTTGTGAGCGCGCACAAACTCATTTTCCACCATCACTCCAAACATCCCAACCATCCCCAAAAATACAATCCCGGCCATCACATTCACAGCCACAAAAAGCGTCCATTTATTCATGGTGATATTCTCTGTTATGAATAATCGCAAAACCGCGATAAATCTGCTCCAGCAAAAAAAGTCTGATCATCTGATGCGTGAATGTCATTTTCGAAAACGCCAGCAACAGATTTGCCCGCCTTTTCACCTCATCACTCAGCCCAAATGGCCCGCCGATCACAAACGTGATTTTTACTCCGGAATCTTTTTGTTTTCCAAGCAACATTCCAAATTCTTTTGAATTAAATTCTTTCCCTCTCTCGTCCAGCACCACCACAAAACTGTCCTGATCCAAAACTTTCAAGATTTCCCAGCCTTCTTCCTCCACGCATTTTTCCCTTCCGAACGATTTCGAAACTCCGACTTCTTTCAAAGTTTTCACTTCCAAACTCGCAAAAGCCTTCAACCTTTTCAAAAATTCGCTCGAGCCTTCTTCGATATATTTGTCCTTATTTTTCCCGATTTGGATAATTTGAATTTTCATCGTGCCGACTTATTGCTAAAATCTTAACATGACCTCACCAGAAATCGAAATTTATACGGATGGCAGTTGCAGAGGAAACCCGGGCCCAGGCGGCTGGGCTTTTATCGCGCTCTATGATGGAAAGGAACACAAACACTCCGGCCACGATCCGAAAACCACGAATAACCGCATGGAAATGATGGCCATGATCGAAGCTTTAAAATGGGTCTGGCACGACTCCGGCATTCCTGACACGGCCATCTCCGCCGTAAAAATCAATCTCTACAGCGATTCAAACCTGCTGGTCCAGACGATCAATCAGGGCTGGAAACGCAAAGCCAATCTCGATCTCTGGTCCGAACTCGACCGCCTCCGCGAGTGGCTCACAATCGATTTCATCTGGGTCAAAGCCCACCACACAAACAAATTCAACAACGCGGT
>CAZHDA010000052.1:0-1474 GCA_964531125.1 uncultured Candidatus Peribacteria bacterium | reverse complement strand
CTCTGGATTCCGTATTTCATCGAAACCTCCGGACTCCCGTCCACATCGAGTTTTCCGATCTTCCATTTGCCTTTGTATTCCTTTGCCAGCTCATCAATCACCGGCGCCATCATCTTGCACGGGCCGCACCATTCGGCATAAAAATCCACCAAAACAGGCTCTTTTGATTTCAAAACTTCCGCTTCAAAATCTGCGTCGGAAAAATGTACTGCTGACATAATTTTATTGGTTAGAGGATGTTATTTGTTCAAACTGTTTTTGCCACTCTTTCACATCTTTTGCGGCTACTCTTCCCGCGTATGACTTCCGCAAAATCCGGAGATAAGGAAGCTTGCGAATCGCGTACTGATACGGTGAATGCTTGAGTTCGCGCTTGTCTTTATAACACGGATCCTTGGCGAAATGCAAAACCACCAGCGCCTGATCGATTTCTTTGATTTTGTCCTCAACTTTGTCCGCGGCATTGCCCTGCTCCATGATGATTTTGTAAAAATAACTCTCGTGAAATTCTTCCTGATTTTCCTTCCATCTCGGCAATATCGAAAACATCACCAGATTTTTTTCCGGCATCGCAAACATCACCCATTTTATAAATCCGTCTTTTACTGTTTCGTCTCTGGCTATGCCAAAAAAGGTGTTATTTTCGTCTGTAATTTTTCTCACAACCTCCAGTTTTTCTTTTAATTTGGAATCTTCGATCACGAAATTTTCCACAGCGGTCGCGAGCTCTTTGTCCATCTTTTGAATTTCTTTTAATTTCACGGCTTTGCCTCCTTTCATTTTAAAAGCCAGCTTCAGAAGTGTTCCGGAATGAAACTCACCAAATGCTGTTTTCAGCACATCATTCACCAAAGTCTCATACATGCCGCCCAGCAGTTCCTCCATTTTTTCCTGGAAAAATTCAAAATCATTTCCCAGTTGCGAGATCAATACGGTGGTCCCGTCGTCCATCACGATTTTCAATTGATACTCATCCTCCTCAAATTCATGAAAATTTACGAAGTCATAATGCAGTGAAAACGCGTCCTGCAACTCCGGCACAATCACCAGACTTTTTTCATAGAGTTTCAGCTTTGCTTTGCCTTTATTGATCGGTTTGCCAAATTTGCTCAAGCGGTCAAAATATCCCTCGTATTCGGCTTTTAATTTTCCGCCGCGCATAAAAAGCGCGTCCAGCAAAAACTCGTTGCGCGCTTTAAAGATGTCCACCATGAATTGTTCAAACAGCGTGCCCATCTCGGAGAGCACATATTTTTCCTTCAGGAAAGTGATGAAATACAGCTTGTCACTGCGAAAAAAGAACTCTTTGATTTCCGAGAAATTAATCAGCTCACCCTTGTCTCCGGCGCCCTTTCCTTTCAAACGGAAACCTTTGCCATAGATTATCGTCTCGCCCTCTTTATCAAGAAGCAGGCGATTTGAAAAATTGAACTTCTGGTAGCGGAGATTATATGAAACTTCCATCTGAAAACGG
>CAZHDA010000051.1:3252-5784 GCA_964531125.1 uncultured Candidatus Peribacteria bacterium | reverse complement strand
ACAGTATCCCCTAACCTCATTCTATGGGAAACGCACAGGCACTCGCCTTTATCTACGGGCCGTTTTATCTGGTACTCGGCCTCTCGGTTTTGCTTTACGCAAAATCCTGGCAAAAACTCGTCGGTCAGTGGGCAAGCGATCACTTTTCGCTCTTCCCTGTCACTCTTTTCATGATGATCGTAGGTCTCGTGAGTATTTATTTTTATAATGTCTGGGAATGGAATCTCTGGCTGCTCGTCACGGTCACAGGCTGGGCGTTCTTCGTTAAAGGAGCCTTTTACATGCTGGCTCCGGGCAGCTTGATCAAAGCTGTTTTGAAAACGAAAAACAAAATTGGCATGCTTTATTTCGGAGGACTTGCGGCCTTGGTTATCGGCGCCGCGCTTTCCTATAATGTATTTTTCGTTTAATAAATTTTCTGACCGCTTAAAAGGCCTCTTTCTAAAGGGGCCTTTTTTTTGTAATATGAATCCATGCCGATCAACAAAGGAACAATCACAAAAAAACTTTCTCTCACGGACGATGTCTTGGATTTGGAAATAAAAACCGACACGCCTTTTCAATTTAAAGCCGGCCAATACATTTCAATAAAGGTTTGCGACGATCAAAAAACTCCCTGCTTCCGCCCTTATTCGATCTCCTCTTCTCCGCATCAGACAGACACTTTAAACCTCTGCCTCAAAGTCATCCCAAACGGCCGCGCCACCACATGGCTAAACACACTTGAACCAAATACCCACATCGAATTTCTCGGCCCAATCGGCAACTTCCTGTTTACTCCAAGCCAGAAAACAACACTTTTTATCGCCACCGGTACCGGCATCGCCCCGTTTAAATCCATGATCGAAGACGAACTGGCCAAAGGCAACAAACAAAACTTTCATCTCATTTTCGGTGTCCGCCACATAAAGGATATTTTTTATAAAGAATTTTTCGAAACTCTCGCAACAAAACACTCAAATTTCAAATTCACCCTCACTCTCTCCCAGCCCGAAGGCCAACACGAAGCCAAAACCGGCCGCGTCACCGATTTCCTCCAAACTCTCGACATAGTCCCCGAAAACACCTCCGCCTACATCTGCGGCCTGAAAGCCATGATCACCGATGTCACAGCCATCCTCGAAAAAAAGGGCATCCCGAAAACGGAAATCCACTTTGAGAAATACGACTGATTTTGGTGCCCGGGGCGGGAATCGAACCCGCACCCCATTTCTGGAACAGGATTTTAAGTCCTGCGCGTCTACCAATTCCGCCACCCGGGCTGATTGCTTTCCCCCATTCTTCATTTTTTTAAGTATAAAATCAACGCCACTATTGAAAAAAGGTCGTTTTTTTGCTAGAATATAAGGAAAACTAAACAAAAACCAAATGGGTGGAATGGGAAAAGATTTCGAAAAACCAAAGGCTCCCGAGAAGGGAAAAGAGACAAAAAACGCTCCTGCAGACAAGCAACCGGTTGCTCCTGCTTTGCAGGATGATGTTGCAGATATGCTGGACACACCGAGAAAAAAAGAACTTTCTTCTGAAGATTTGGAGAAAGCAAAAAATTACCAAACCAGCCAGTTACTCAAACTCGAACGCGAAAAGAAAGGAACCCTTTCGAATTACTATCTAAACGAACAGAAAGACAAAACGCTTTATACGGACTTCCGAGGAAACGAGAGAGCTTACTGGAATATTGGCGCAGGAGACATGCTTCCTATCACAGTACGTAAAATAAAAGTTACAGATGACAAGGGAAATGTCCGCGAAGGTGTTCGTTATCCTATTTTTCAAGATGGAAAAACTATTAGACGCGACCGCATCGGCTACTATGATGACGATGGATATATTCCTGTCTTTTCCGGTTACAAAATAGAAGTTGTTGAAGTCGATGAAAGCCTCAAAGGAAAATCCGAACTGGAACAAGAAGAAAAAGCCTACTACGACGAGACCATCACAGCCGCCGAAATAAACGATAAACTCGAAATAGTCAACGATCTTACCTCTCAACTGATTGCTGAAGTGAAGAGAGAAAATCCGAATTTGAGCCACAAAGATGCCATGGAGAAGGCATCTGAATTGGCAAAGAAAAAAGCCGAATCAGCCACTGACGAAGAAGAAAAAAAGAATCTTGAACTCACCTCCGAACATTGTAAAAAAATGGCCGAAGCTATAGCAAATATGCCGGATTTCGACATCAATCGATATCTCCGCGAAATAGCATCAATCGAAAGCGGCGCTAAAGGCTACATGGCCAGAAACGATCGCACGGCCAGACAGATGGGGGTCAGTTACATGAAATACGCTTGGGGAAAATACCAATTCATCACATCCACGCTTCTTGGATACGGAGTTGATTTGCGTGGAGCATCCGGCATCGATGAAAATAAGGTCCAAGATTTTCTCCACAATCACGAACTTCAAGAATCAATCATGCTCCGCTATACAATGAAAAATCTCACAAAATGGCAAAAAGACGGCACTCTTGAAAATTTACAGCAAAACGGAATTTCCATTGGCAAAGCCCTCGCCGCAGCTCACCTCGGCGGT
>CAZHDA010000051.1:0-3152 GCA_964531125.1 uncultured Candidatus Peribacteria bacterium | reverse complement strand
CATGTAACACTTCGGGCATATTTATAAATTAAAAATAAGGCCGCATCCTATCAAACTAGTCCTCCAAAATCAATCTGTATAAATTTTCGCATATCCCGGCTCTCTTCATACCCTCCGCACCTCCAAAAGTCGTCCCTGTTTCTTCCAGTATTCCAAGTTCTTTTGCCTTGCTCACATACGGCGCAAACCAATCCCCCACCCCCACATCACTAAAAGGCTTCACGCTCACACTCCCAGTCGCCACTCCCTGCGAATTCAGCAGCATTTTCAAACTCTCCACTTTGTTTACCGTCTGCGCGGGCCTGAAATTTCCATCGCTGTACCCGCTCACCCATCCCTGCTCTTTTGCATAACACACATACCGCGCGAACCACTCTGTCTTCACATCTTTAAAACAATTTTTATATTGATTCGCGTCCGGCGTCACGCCCTTTCCCTCCACCAAAATCTTCAAAAGCTCGGCACGGTTTACAGTCTTCTCCGGCCTGAAAGTCCCATCGCTATAACCGCCTATAATTCCCTTATCCTTCAGATACATGATCGCAGTACGATTTTTATGAGCAACACCCAAATCACTAAACCCGCCAGAACTGTTGAAATCCACAGCTTCACTCAAATCAACACTTGTCAGGCTCGTGTCTGCCAAATATGTTTCCGAATCTGCAAAAAATTTTCCTGCATATGAAATCTCGTCAGTGCTGTCAACAAGCCCTATCCCTTTCAAATAGTGATTTTTTTCTTTGATCAAAAAAGTCCCGCCCGTCGAATCCACCAAACTGATAGTGCAATTTTCCTCCACAGCACTGTCCTTCAGAGATCCATAGGTATAGGAACCCAACAATTTAAATGTACAATTTTGCGTGGCTTGCAAAAACACCGAACCCCATTCATCCAATCCCCAAATTGGATAAGAATCTTTATCCACAACTTGTGAAATGGAATTTTTCGAAAACACCTTAGCCTGCTTAACCGCCTTACCGTTTACTTCATAACCATATATGGAATCGCCAAAAAGATGATAGCTGACTTTTCGCGCACCACCGTCGCTGCTATAAGTGATACAATCTTTTTGTGAACTGCACGCCACAGTCTTCACATCGGAAACAGATGATTCAACCTTGCCGGAATCATTTTTCATCTGCTCTTTGTAGCTCCATTCCAAACCGGTATCAAAAGGAAAATAATCTTTCAAATTCACACCAGCCATCGAAGCGTCCGATTCGTTTTCATTCAAAACCGATTCTGTTTCCGCAGAATAAGCGTATGGATAAACTTTTTCTTTAAACACATCATAATCCGATCCATCTATGTTTATCACGCTTACAATCATCACTATTTTGTCATAACTTCCATCTGATGGAATCGTGAAAGTTTTTGTTTGCCCCCTTTCCACCAAATAATCCACGACATTGTCGTAATCGACTTTCCCGCTATCCACAGACAAAAAAGTCACATACATGTCGGACCCGTTGTTTGCCGTAAAAGTTACATTCAGATTGCTCGGCCTGTTATTCACATCAAATTCTATATAATTTGAAGCAAAAAAATGCGGCGCCTGCGCCACATCAGAAATCACAATTTTGCCTGTCGGAAAAGATTTATGAGTCTTCGTGATTTTCACATCTTTATAATTTTTACCGTCAGTATATTTGCTGTAATCATAATTCCAGGTCACATATTCCAAAAACGCCTCGGTAATATTACTGCTGTGTCTTTTAAGTGCGTTATCGATGGCGATAAAACTTCTGTAAATGGAATCCGTGGCGGCCACATCGGCATACTCTTCAAGCATGTCTTTTACTATCCCGCGGCCGAAAGCTTTGTGCAGAAAGCTATACCAGACAAAAGATCCGTAATTGGCATAATCATCATACGAAGTCGGTCCAAAAATGGATTTTTCCGGAGCCAGAGACGGCGAATCTTCCAAGAAACCCAAATACCCCTTGTCCCAAGTCACAATCTGGCTTTGCATCAAAACAGCGGTTCCCTCTATGAAATTGTCGTATTTTCCGTCCTCCCCCATGTAATCTCCAAGATATCCATATTGAATTGAATGAAAAACTTCATGTGCGATCGTAGCCATGACAGCATATTTTTTTTGCCAAATATCGATAGCCAGATACGGACCTATGTCTGGATCGGAATGGTCAAAATATCCCAAGATCCCCTCGTCCTGAAGTGGCAGAAAAAATACAGGCAGCTGCGTATCCCACCATTTCCTAAACTTATAAACCGAATTTGACCCGAAATATTTATCAGCAACGGTTTTGAAACTTTCGGCAGCCTTATCTATATCGTCAGGAATTTTATTCAGATTTTTGTCGAATGTGGTCCAAACCTCATAGGTTATTATTCCGCTGGCACCGCCATCCTGCAAAATCCCTTCAACAACCTCGGTCGGAATAAAATATTGAAAATTGGAATCCCTGAAATAAACCCACTCTTTATCCGCATAAAAACCCAAAGCCGGATAAAAAGTGCCACCGGCCTTTGTAAGAAAGTCGCCGAGATCAGTGCCGGTTTTAGTGCATACAGTTCCCTGTTTTGTAATACAATAACCAAAGGTCGCGGCATTGGCGGAACCACCTATTGCCGCAAACATAGCAACACCTAAAATAAAATAGAAAAATCGCTTCACGGGCCAAATTCTAACACGGGAATATAATATGCTACAATACTCACATGTTTCAGCCAAAAATACTTTTTGAAGACGAGCACATTCTTGCAATAGAAAAACCTGCAGGCCTCCTGACAGTCGCCTCAAATCCAAGCAAGAAAGATCTGCTTTCCTTTGTGCGAAAAGCTTTTACAAAAGAAAATACACGAATCCGTCCGATCAACCGTCTGGATCGCGAGTCCAGTGGCATAGTTCTCTATGCCAAAACCAAAGAATGCTATGAAGAAGCCGTGGAAAAAAAGAAACTCGGCCACGCCGAGAAATCCTATCTGGCACTTGTTGAAGGACGCATGAAATTCAAGAATGGAAAAATCACAGCCCCGCTACCTGCGCGTCGCGACGGCAAAGTGAAGCTCATGGCGATAACCGCATATCACTCTATAAAGGAAATCAATTTCGGACACGGACTCCGAGCCACGCTTGTGGAAGCCCGCATTCGCACAGGTCGTTTTCACCAGATCCGTCGCCACTTCGC
>CAZHDA010000050.1:0-5861 GCA_964531125.1 uncultured Candidatus Peribacteria bacterium | reverse complement strand
CAACCCTCACCGACAAAAAGAGACATTTCGGCAAAGGCGGTGATCGGGAGCGTGAAGAACAGGAGCGCTATTAAAATTAACTTTTTCACTTCTTGCTTTTTATTTGTTGGTAGGCGTCGCGAAATGGAATTCCTTTTTTCAAAACCAGATCGTTTGCGGCGGCGGCCATAAAAATATCCGGCATGATTTTCTTTTTGATGGAATCTTTGTTTGGCTTAAGCTTTTTCACAAAAAGAGCTGTGACGTCGAGACTGTCCGAGACGATGCGCGTGGCCTCGATGACCGGCTCTTTTAGCAACTGGAAATCTCGGTTGTAGCCGGAAGGAAAAACTTTTGCGATGTTTTTTACCGTGAATTGGTGGCTGATACATACACTTAAATTGGCGCGAAGAATTTCCATGGCGTCGAGATTGCGCTTCTGCGGCATAATGGAAGATCCGGTGACAAGTTCGTCCGGAATATCAAAGAAATTAAATTCGCGCGAAGTGAAAAGCAGCATATCGCCGGCGAATTTAGAGAGAGTGAGCATGATCTGAACAAGTCCTTCCATGTATAAACTTTCAAATTTCCCGCGACTGGACTGGCAGTATAACGAGTTGTTCTGGATTTTGGAGAAGCCAAGTTCTTTTGCGGTGAATTTTCGATCGAGCGGGATGGAAACACCGAAACCTGCGGCGGAACCAAGAGGATTTTGATTGAGATGAGAAAATATCGAAGTGAGAAAACCGGCGTCGTCGGAAAGACTTTCGGCAAAACTCATGAGCCAGTTGCCGATGGTCGTAGGCATTGCCTGCTGGGTGTGAGAATAACCCGGCATGGAAATGTTTTTATATTTTTTTGCCTGGGTCGTGAAGAGTTTGGAGAGAGAGAGGGTTGCAGTTTTGAGTTTTTTGAGGTGATCGAGTTTATATAGGCGGAAAGCTGTTAAAACCTGATCGTTGCGACTGCGGCCGGTGTGGATTTTTTTGCCGGGAGTTCCAATTTTTTGGACCAGAAAATTTTCGATATAAGTGTGGCAGTCTTCGTCGGCCTGAGTGATTTTTACTTCTTTTATATCTATTGAATCGAGAGCTGTGAGAAGTTTTTGGAGTTCGGAAGCTGTCAAAATTCCGATTTTTTGAAGCATTTTGGCGTGGGCGCGGCTGGCAGTGATATCGTAAGGCAAAATTTCCAGATCAAGCACGGGATCCTTGCCAACCGTGTATTTTTCTATAAGCGGATGGAGTTTATTTCCTGATTTTTGCCAGAGCTTACTCATAGAGATGTTTGGTGAAATTGTAGGCGCTTTTTTGCGGAATGTTGAAGATTTCTATAAAACCCGGAGAGGCGTTTTGATTGAAGCCCTGCCCTTTATTGAATGTGGAAAGATGTTTGTCAAAGAGCGAATATTTCGATTCCGTTGCGACGACGACAGCCCGACTCTTGTAGAGATTTATAGTGGCTTTGCCCTCTACTTTTTTATTCACATCGTCGATGTAGGCGTTTAAGTGGTGCATGAGAGGGTGGAACCATTTTGCTTCGTAGCAAAGATACGCCCACTTTTGGTCTACCATGGTTTTGAATTCGTTTTCCTCGCGCGTACAGACGAGACGCTCGAGTGCGCGATGCGCTTGAATGAGAATTTCTGCAGCAGGTTCCTCGTAAACACCACGAACTTTCAGGCCGACGACGCGGTCCTCGATGAGGTGCGTGAGACCGATGGCGTGCGCAGCACCTATAGTATTTAGCGCGCTGATAATTTCAAAGAGAGACATTTTTTTGCCATTCAATGAAATCGGTAGACCGTTTGCAAATTCGATTTCGATGAGCTCGGCTTCGTCCTTTGCTTTCGCAGGAGTGTCGCAAGTGATCAGAATATTGTCGAGATTCGGAATTTTATCCAGCTCCTCGATTTCACCGCCCTCGGCGCTGTCGCCCCAGAGATTTTCATCATAAGAGTACATTTTTGCGGCGGTTTGTTTTACAGGAATGTTGTGTTTCTGGGCATAAGCAAGCTCTTCGTCACGACCCATCCCCCATTCTCGGACAGGAGCAATAGTTTTTAATTTTGGATTCAGCGTTGTGATGTAACCTTCAAAACGGAGCTGGTCGTTTCCTTTTCCCGTGGAACCGTGGGCGACCACTTCGGCATTTTCTTTCTCGGCCACTTCGACCGCCACCTTGGAAATAATTGCCCTGCCCAGCGGACAAAATAGATGATAACCACCCTGATAATCTGCGTTTGCTTTAATAGCCTTTGAAAGAAAATTGTTCGCAAATTCTTCCTTTGCATCGACGACATAGGCACTAATCGCACCAAGGTCCAGAGCTTTCTTTTTTATCATTTCAAAATCGTCCTTCTGGCCTATATCTATGGTGACGGCGATAACGTCAGCTTCGTATTCGTCCTTTATCCACTTGAGCATGACGGAGGTATCCAGCCCGCCGGAGTAGAGCAGGACGCATTTTTTGAATTCGCCTTTCTTTGCCTCGTGCGAGGCGACTTTCAGATAGTTGGTCTTGTTTTGCATATGAATTTATTTAAGAAATTTTGATAGTAATGCTTTGGCCACGTGCATGCGGCACTCGGCCTGATCGAAAACTTTTGACTGCGGTGAATCGATGACCTCGTCAGTGACCTCCTCGCCGCGATGAGCAGGGAGACAGTGCATAAAAATAGCGTCTTTTTTAGCTTTTTTGAGAAGCGGGAGGGTGACCTGATAATGCGCAAAATGCCTGATTTTGTCCGCGCGTTCATTCTCCTCACCCATGGAAATAAAAGTATCGGTATAAACAACATCGGCATTTTTGACGGCGTCTTCCGTATCGCGAAGAAATTCGACTTTGGAAGAAGTCTTTGGAATTTCCTCTTTGGAAATTTCGTAACCCTCCGGACTGGCTATAGCAAAATCTATTCCGGTGAGAGCACAGATTTGCATGAGAGAAGTCGCAACATTGTTGCCATCACCGATGAATGCGACTTTTAGACCATGCGGATTTTTTTTGTGCCAGATTATGGTCATCAGATCTGCCAGAGCCTGCGTGGGATGATGACTGTCGCAGAGAGCGTTGATCACTGGTTTCGTGGATGAGGCGGAGAGTTCCTTTATAGTTTCGTGGGAGTAAACGCGGGCTAAAATCAAATCCGCAAAACGTTCCAGATTTTTCGCCATATCGAAAGCGGATTCGCGACCCGGCTCGTTATTTACATAAGAAGTGATGCAATTCAATTTCTGTGCGGCGACTTCAAAAGCAATCTTTGTGCGTAGAGAAGGTTTTTCAAAAACCATGGCTACAACTTTTTTTTGCAGATCTTCTGTCAGTCCTTTTTTGAATTCAAAAGCTTTGGAGACGATGTCGAGAATTTCGTCGGGAGAGAGATCAGTAATTTTCTGCAAATCCCTTTTCATGATGTGAATTTAAATCGCATGCGATTTTTTTAGCAAGAGAAAAGATCCCAGACCCAGGACGAGGAACAAAATTCCGGAAAAAATCATGGCCTGCGAAAGAGTATAAACATCGGCATACCAGCCTAGAAAAGGTCCCAATCCCGCGAAAAGCAGACGACCCAAAAAGCTCTGAACGGAGAGCACAGTGGCGCGGATGTGCGACGGGATCAGTTCGTTGATATATGTATAAAGCAGTGGCGAACGGATACCACGAACGATGTAAAAAATAAAAATAATCGCGATGCCCCAGATGGAATTGACCATGCCAAGCGCGATGTAGGCGATGGCCAGAAAAAATGGCAAGATAAAAAGCAGATTTTTTTTACCAATCAATGATTCTATTTTTGGCGCGCCGAGTGCAAAGACGGTGATGGTAAATTGGAGAATCGCCCAATTGATACCGAAAAAGGCCAGAGGCAAACCGACAGATTGCCAATATGGCTGTATAAACCAGACGGCGCAAAAAGTCGCCAATCCACTTAAAACTGAATAGATCATGAGCCACTTAATTTTCCTATCCTCAAAGAGAGCAAATATTGCCGCTTTCAAAATTTCTTTTATATGGCCTTCGATAATTTCAAATTTATGAATTTTTGGTTCGGTGAGAGAAAATGCGATTGGAATTCCAATAAGTAAAATCGCCGTGCGCAGATAAAAATCATAGCGCAGGCTGATGACGGCGATAAATCCTCCGAGGATGGCTGCGAGCCCTTCTGAAAAACTATTTAGGGCTGTCTGGCGCGCGGAAATTTTTTTGAATTTATCCTCCTTTTTTAATTCCACGAGAGTGTCGTAGAGAAGCGCGGTGTCCGCTCCGGATATAAAAGCCGCGCCGAAGCCGAGGAAAATTTCAGCGAGAAGAAAACCGTAAAAACCGTAAGAATAAGAGTAAATCACCATTCCCACAAAATACGCGATGGTGCCGGTGACGATGGAGGCTTTGCGACCCACGCGATCGGCAAAGTAACCGGACGGGACTTCGAGCGCGACGATTGCCACCGAAAAAACCGCCTGCGTGATGAAAATCTGCGTCATGGAGAGACCGTTGTCCTGATAAAAAATTATCAAGACGGGCATGATCACCAGAAACCAGCTGATGAAAGTGAGAACATACATCTTCCAGATGTTGGAGCGGAGTTGTTTTTTGCGGGAGATTTCCATGGACTTGATACTACTCCGGATTTAAGAAAAATTAAAAGAAAAACCGGACCCAACATATTGATAGGATCCGGCTTCCTTGCTCCAGATTTCTCCAGAGCGAGCTACGCTTATAAGATATACAATATTCCGTGAAGAATATTGTAATCCATAAACACAGCTTTCCGTGGAGAAGGGTGAACGATGATGTAAAGGGTCTTTGTTTTTGTTCGAAACTAAGAATATAATACCATAATTTTAATAACATGGCAAGAGCTGTGGAGCGGGTGACGGGAGTCGAACCCGTGTCATCCCGCCAGAGGCGGGAGGTAATTGCCGTTCATATACTTTTCTTTTGTGGGCTGTAGAATTTTTCGTGGATTTGTTGAATATTTTTATACATAATGCTCAGTAGTGGACAGATAATGCAATTTGACAGAATTATATGGAGTATCAGGAAGGTTTGGATATCAGTTATGAGGCTCTAAAACATTTGAATGTGCATAATCAGCACCCTCAATTTTTGGATATCGTTCACTGTGTTTGGAGTAAGCTAGAAGAAAAAGGATTAGCCGATTCTTCTCCAGAATACAAGTTTGGCCCTGTACAAAATGTTGTTAGAAGGATTTTTTGGCATTTTTTCCGAAGTGATATCATCACTTTGGGGAATTCTAGTGGCTCAAATTTCCCTTGGTTTGAAGTCACTGATTATGGGATAGCTGTAATAGAAGGGAAAGAATATCTCACCAATGATGTAATCACATACTTAAAACGTGTAAAAACAGAAATCCCTAATGTTGATTCAAATACTGAAATATATCTTAAAGAAGCCATACGTTGCTTCAACGATGAGCATTATATTGCAGCAGCAATGATGATTGGTGTGGCTTGTGAAAACGAATTCTTGCTATTACTTGATGACGCATTATTGAGTAAGCATAAAACAAAATTTAAAAAAGTCGAAGAATCTAAGTGGCTAACAAAGAAGATAGAAAATTTCAGCAAGTCAGTAAGCGCATTAAAAGGTGATATAGATACCTATAATTCAGATGTGAATATAGATTTAGACATTCAATTAGGCGCAATCCTGGTAATGATAAAAAACTCACGAAATGATGCTGGACACCCTACCGGAAGAATTTATACTCGAGATGAGATATTTACCCTGCTTTCTTTGGTTATCCCCTGCCTGAAGAAAATGCACCAATTGAAAGAGTTTTTCAAAAGCGCGATTTCCTGAGTGGAGCGGGTGACGGGAGTCGAACCCGTGTCAGCAGGTTGGAAACCTGCGGTAAT
>CAZHDA010000049.1:3243-6029 GCA_964531125.1 uncultured Candidatus Peribacteria bacterium | reverse complement strand
CTGCAACCTCGCGATACTTTCATCCCATGGAGCGACTCCGGCATCAAAAGATACTACCACGCTTTCACCGCCAGAGAATTAAGTAAATTGCTCCAGAAGTCCGGTTTCCGTATAATCCACCGTGAAATCGGTCGCAACCTTGTCTACATATGCCAAAAGATCTGAAAATTTTGAATGTGAAATTCACCCCTGTAACTCTCGATCAGGCGCTCAAACAAGCGATGAATTTTGCTAAATCAAAGAAGCAGCATTATATTTGCACTCCAAATCCTGAAATTATTCTCGAAGCGCAAAAAAATAAAAAATTTCTGGAAGTTCTAAACAACTCTTCTCTAAATATTGCCGACGGTATCGGCACAGTCTGGGCCGCAAATTATTTGACTAAGACTTCCCGCTACATCAGCCGCCTTCGCAAATTTTTAAGCTGGAAATGGCATTTGCTGAAAATCCTCACCTCTCCAAATTCACTCAAGAATCCGCTTCCACAGCGCGTCACCGGCACTGATCTGATGGAAGCGATCTGCAAAGAGTCCGCAAAATTTTTAACCATCAACAAGCCTAAAATTTTCCTCCTTGGCGCAGAAGAAGGCGTGGCTGTTGAAGCAAAACTAAAACTCCAGAAAAAATATCCGCGTCTCAAAATTGTGGGAACATATTCCGGTTCACCGAGTGACAAAGAAGTCGTAAAGATCATCAACGCAAAATCCCCCAACATTCTCTTTGTTGCATTCGGCGCCCCTGCCCAAGAACTCTGGATCGCCCAAAACCTCAAAAAATTGCCATCGGTTCATCTCGCCATCGGCGTTGGAGGCGCCTTCAATTTTTTCGCCGGCACACGCAACCGCGCTCCTGAATTCATGCAAAAATTAGGTTTTGAATGGCTCTATCGCCTCATTCAGGAACCATCAAGATTCAAGCGCATCTACAACGCAGTCATCAAATTCCCAATCAGAATACTGAAGGAAAATCTCAAATAAACTACTTCTTTCTCTTCGCCTTCGCCGCCACTTTTTCCACCGTCATCTCAATATACGGTCTTATCTTTTCAAAAATAAAATCCACCGCCTTCAACGGCTCCACGATCGTAGCATGCACACGCCCAACAAGCTCCTCAACGCGCCTTGTAGTACGGGAGGTATCCCTCAACACCAAAATCAAATAAAAGAGCGCAAAACACAAAAAAATCGCCACCAAAATCACTCCCAAAGCCAAGGACATATTTAGCACATCACCTGAAGTTGCAAACATAGAAATGAGTTAATTTCTGCTTATATTCTACCCTAAAAACAGCACTAGAGCAATTTTTTTATCACCTCATTCACCATCTGCGGGTTGGCCTGCCCCTTCATTTCCTTCATCACCATGCCAATCAAGAAGCCTATAGCTTTATCCTTTCCGGCCTTTACATCCGCAACCGGTCCGGGATTTGCCTCAAGAACTTTTTTGCAGGCTTTCTCAATCGCACCCGTATCACTGACTTGCTTTAGACCCTTCTTTTTCACAACATCTCCAGGATTTTTACCTGTTTTATACATCTCCTCAAATACCTCACCCTTCGCCGTATTATTTGAAATATCGCCTTTATTTACGAGCTCAATCAACTCCGCCATCATCTTTGCCGTCACTTTCTGTTGATCAACTCCAATCAATTCTTCATTCAGATGTCTCATCAAGATCGTATTGATAAACGAAGCCGCCTTTTTCGCGTCTTTGCACAAACTCACAACTTCTTCGAAATACTGCGCCAGCTTCAGATCACCACTCAAAATTCTCGCATCATCATCAGGTAAACCAAGCTCACTCATGTAGCGTTTCTTTTTCAAATTTGGCAATTCCGGCAGCTCTTTTTCAAATTTAGCCACCATCTTTCTATCAATATGCAGCGGCGGCACATCCGGTTCCGGGAAGTATCGATAATCATCGCTCTCCTCTTTATCACGTAAAAAATATGTTTGCTGTTTTTCATCGCTCCAACCGACAGTCGTGGGTCCTTCCGGCCTCTTCCCATCATTCCAAAGGTCAATTTGTCTTTGAATTTCATATGCGGTCGCTGCTTCCAGAGCCTTAAACGAATTCAGATTTTTAATTTCCGCGCGTGGATAAAGCTTATCCTCGCCCTTCGGCCGAATCGAGACACTTGCGTCAAAACGCATCATGCCTTTCTCCATATCAGCCTCGCTGGCTCCGACATAACGCAAAATTTTCTGCACTTCACGAGCAAACGCCCCGGCGTCTTCACTGCTACGTAGATCCGGCTCGCTCACAATCTCCATCAGAGGTGTCCCTGCACGATTAAAATCAAGCAAAGAGCCGTTTCTCACATGCGTCAATTTCCCGGCATCATCTTCCAAATGTAAACGCGTAATTCGTACTTTCAAGGTTTTTTCCGGCAATTCAACCTCCACGAAACCATTTTTTGAAAGAGGCTCATCAAATTGCGAAATCTGAAAACCCTTTGGATTGTCCGGATAAAAATAATTTTTCCTGTCAAATTTACAATATTCAGGAATTGTACAATTCAGAGCCAAAGCGGCCAAAACACCCTTTTCAATCGCGGTCTTATTTATCACAGGTAATTGACCTGGAAAGCCCATGCAGACAGGACATGTATTAACATTTGGAGATACTCCAAAAGAATCGTTGCTACATCTGCAAAACATTTTCGTCTTAGTAGCTATCTGAGCATGAATTTCCAAACCTATTATCGCCTCAAATTCCATGCGCATATATTACAAACGAAAAGCATCTAAAACAAGCCCTTCCTACAAATTGGCCCCCAAATCATT
>CAZHDA010000049.1:0-3143 GCA_964531125.1 uncultured Candidatus Peribacteria bacterium | reverse complement strand
ATCATGCCGAGCAATCCAAGCGTCCACCAAACCAAAAAAACAAGAAAAGCCTGTGGAAAAAACAAAAACAAAATCGTCGGAGCCACTATCCCTAAATTAAAAACCTTAAAAGATTTAAGTTTATATACAAGAACATGGCGATGAGCAATATATAGGATCCTTTCCCCCTCATCCAGATGACCGGCAAAAATTTTATCGCGCAATTTCATCTCAATTTTTTCTTTCGTCAATTATACAGCATTGTTTTCAAAAGACAAAAACTATAGAATAAGCTTCGCAACAAAAATTATGGAAAAGAAAAACAACAAGATTTTGCTCTGGATTCTGGATGTTGGATTAAATGTTGGAATCATTGTCGGGCTTGTATTGGTAATTCAAACTTGGATTATTGCACCATTTGATGTTTCCGGCGCCTCAATGTGCGACACATTGAACAACATTAATGGCAAATGTGAAAATGGCTATGGAGAAAAAATACTCTTAAATGAGGCGGGATACTTCGCAGAAGAACCTCAAAGAGGAGATATCGTTGTTTTTAAGCCGGAAGGGCAGGATGATAAATATTTTATAAAACGGGTCATAGGGCTACCCAACGAAACTGTCGAATTAAAAGAAGGAAAAGTTTTTGTTACCGATACTAATGGAAAATCGTTTGAACTGATCGAAAATTATTTAAATGAGACAAACAAAGATGACACACAGCCATTTTTCAGTGATCTTCGCGTATTTGAAGTTCCTGAAGACAGGTATTTTCTTATGGGAGACAACCGAAAATTCAGTACGGACTCACGCAGCTGCTTCGAAGGTCAAATAAATTCAGACTGTCGTAAGAGTCCAAATTTGATTTTTGTTCCACGCAGTCACATCAGAGGAAAAGCTCTGCTTGTGTTTTGGCCAATACAAAACATGCGCATCATAAAACATCCGGAATACTGATTATAGATCTGATTCCTTTGATGAAAAATAAGCCTCTATTAGCAGAAAAATAACAATCAACAATAGTCCTGACCACCACGACAAGACTCTGAGCATTTGAAATACGAGACAAAATATCGCAATCAGGCCAAGAAACACACCTTGTCTCAGAGCGATATTGATATGTTTGTAAAAAATCTCGTTTTTAAAAAGCCAAACACGAAAATAAAACCCAACAACGGTGAATGTACAACTCAAAGCTATAAAAAAAGTCAGAAAAAAGAAGCTCAACGCCAATCCCATCGTTTCGAAAGGGCTTAACTTGTTTATTACAAGCAAGAAACCGATCCAAGCTATAACCCCGGCGGCCCCTATAATCGAAATATATTTATGATGCGTCATCTATTTTTTTTAAGATTAAAGGAATTTTTTTAAAATCCTCGAATAGTGTAGCTCTCAAACGCGGATCATACAACGCCGCAGCGGGATGATAAAGCGGCAGATACACCTGTCGTGGCTGCCAAATTCCATTCGCCATTTTTGGTTGTCCGTGCACAACAGAAATTTTCAAACCGGGGAGAAATCTTCCCATGGAATGTCTTCCAAGAGTAACAACAAGTAAGGGTTTAATAATTTTAAGCTGATCAATCAAAAATGGCCAACATTCCTCAATTTCTTCCGGTAGCGGATCTCTGTTATCAGGCGGCCTCCATTTTACAACATTTGTTATATACACATCCTCACGCTTCATGCCAATACTCTCAATCAATTCAGTCAAAAGCTTTCCTGCGGCACCGACAAAAGGCCTCCCTTGCAAATCCTCATCCCGTCCGGGCGCTTCACCTATAAAAAAAACTTTTGCGTTTGAAGCCCCCTCCCCCGGCACGGCTTTGGTGCAATTTTTTGCAAGCTCAAAATCCTTGCACTGACGAATTTTTTCATGCAACTCTTCTAGAGTCATAGTAAATAAAATATATCCATAATGGCATACTGATAAGCAAAAGTGGTATGGAGAAGATCAATAAATTTTTTGCCAGAGAAAAAACTATCAATGTAGAAAATCCGGCAAATTCAAAATCGGGAATCAAAAATGGAGTTGCAACAAACAAAACGATAAAAATGATCGAATTGACGAAGGAAGAAAAGAAAACAGCTGCGGAAATCCATTTCAAAATTCTCGACAAAGGCCGAAAAACGAGAAGTCCCATAACAAAAAGAATTAAAAGGAATATAAGCAAAAAAGCCAGCAATGCTACATTAATAACCCTGCCCAAATATTCCACGATTCCCCCGTTAAAATTTTTAGGCAAATTTGTGCTCAAGACAAATTGATCAGGTATTGAGCTAAAAATCTTCTGGTCTAAAGTTCGCTCCAATAACAAAATTAAATCATCTTTTGCCAAAGTCTCCGGCAAACATGAAAAATCCTCGGGCAAATTCTGGTCCTTCTCACATTTTGGGAGATCCGCCATCATTTTATCAGCCATCGCAGTGGCAAATTTTTCACCTTTTTCAGAAATCAAATTGACCGGAAGCTTCACGATAGTGGCTCCACTGTCATCAACTTCAAGCTCGGCGATTTCATCCCAAAGAGCAGACACAAAATCACGAACATCATTCGTGGAGACCTCTTTTCTAAAGATTCCCTCGGCGTCATCACCGCTAATCGGCAATTTCACATCACTGGATTTTTCGGAAATAGAAACCGCAACATACTCGTATAACTGATCACTAAAATTTCCAGTATAGAAATCACGACTCAAAAAAAGACTCAAAGCGGTGGCTGCAAATGCAAAAGGTATGGACAAAACCACAAACAGAATCAAAAGAAATCCGGCAAAGAACTTTCGTATCATATGCAGCAACTTAGCAAAATTAATTAAAACTTAAAACTCCAAATTCAGAGATTTTTTTGACAAATCCGGAGAAACTATCTTATAAACAGACTCCTTTTTCAATTCACCCTGCACAGTAAAACCACTGGCCTTTGGGTGACCGCCACCACCAAATTTTTCCGCCAATTTCGAAACATCCACATCCTTTTGCCTCGTTCTAAATGAGCCCTTTACATTACCCTTCCTATCCTCATTAACAAGCAAAGCAAATCTTGCCTCAGGCACCATCGTAAGATAATCGACCACACCCGACAATTTTGCGGAATCGCAATCATCAGCGTCAAAATCTTCCTCGCGAATCACAGACATAACGGCATTATCAGAAGTAATATA
>CAZHDA010000048.1:0-6276 GCA_964531125.1 uncultured Candidatus Peribacteria bacterium | reverse complement strand
TCTCTTCGTATCTCTCGCTTTCGCCGGAGCGCCGAGTAGTGTCGGCAAAAACGCCACTGCCAAAATACCGATAATCGTTATTACTATCAGAAGTTCGATCAGGGTGAAACCCTTCTTAGACTTAAGCATGTTCATAGAAATTGAGGTTTAGAAATACTTTACCTGCAATTCTAGACCATTACAGGAAAACTGCAAGTGGATTTTAGAACTGCCCCGCCAGATTTGAAAGCTGCATGATTGGAAGCATCACCGCCGCGACCACAGCGCCTACACTCAAACCCATCACGATCAATATCACCGGTTCGATTATTTTTGAGAGTCCGTTTACATATGTATCCACCTCGTCTTCATAAAATCGAGCCACCTTTCCGGCGATCTCATCCAGCCGCGCGGTTTTTTCACCTACTTCAACCATACTCACCAGCATAGGAGGGAAAAGGTCGCTCCCACTCATATTTTCTGCCAATGGAATACCTTGTTTGATGTCTTCCATCGCAAGCATAAGCCTTCTGCGATAAACCTCATTTCCAACTGAATTGGCGGTAATTTCCAGTGTCTTCACGATCGAAACACCGCTATCCAGCAGGTTCGAAAGTGATCTGGCAAATCTGGACAGATAAGCTTTTTTAAAAAGTTTTCCAAACAACGGCATCGAAATTTTGAATTTATCAAAAGTATATTTACCCATGTCTGTTTTTCGAAAAATGAGTCCAAGCAAAATAATTCCCAACACTCCGGCCAGTAGTACAAGTCCGTAATTCACAATAAAATTGGAAATACCTATAACCACTCTCGTGATAGTAGGCAACTGATTTCCGGAAGCAGCAAAAAGCTCGGTAAGTTTTGGAACCACAAAGACCATCATCGCAGTGATCACCGCTATCAGCAGAGTAAAAATCACCATCGGGTACATCATCGCGCCTTTCACTTTTGCCCTGATGCTATAAGCTTTTTCAGTATCCACAGAAAGATTCTCAAGTACTTTCACGAGTTGTCCCGACACTTCACCGGACTGAACCATACCTACCTCCTGTTCGCTGAAAACATCGGGATACACAAGCATCGCTTCGGACAAACTGGAGCCGCCTTCCACATTTATCACCAAATCTTCGATGATCATTTTTAGTCTTGGGCTGCTCTCTGTTTGATCAATAAGTGATCGAAGAGCCTTTACCATCGGAATACCGGAATTTAGCATCACGGCAAGCAGATGAAAAAAATTTGCCCTCGCCTCGATCTTTACAGTTGAATGCTCAATCAAATAATTATTCAGCGCATAATAAAGGTCGAAAATAAAATTTCCGCTCGTAACCCTGCGCGTTTTTTTTCTGTCCAATAAAATTCCGCGATCTTTGCTTTCTTGAATATTCAAAATCAGATGGGTGTCGCCGGCTTTTTTGCCGTTAACATCAAATGCTTCTGTTCCAGCTGTATAAAATTCTGTTTTTTCTGTCATGTTATTCGGCTTTACGGGCTACGCGATACACTTCCTCCAGCGTCGTTATACCTTCCAGTGCCTTTATAATTCCGGCCTGTTCCAAAGTGATCATTCCGTTATTTTCGGCGGCGATTTGCAGATCAAGACTGTTCGCTCCTCCGGAAATAAGTCGACGCATCTCATTGTTCATTCTCAAAACTTCATATAAACCGACTCGTCCAAAGTAGCCGACATTTGCGCATTTTTCGCAACCGACCGATTCGTAAAATTTTAAATTTTTAACCAATTCTGAATCAATCTCTCCGGCGATTTTCAATTTTCCCATCGCGCTTTTCGCCATCTCCAAAAGCTCGGGACTTGTTTCCGCCTGCTTTTTGCAGGAATCGCAGAGTTTGCGAACCAGTCGCTGTGCGATGATCAGCTCCACTGTAGAAGCGATCAAATAAGGCTGAACGCCCATGTTTACCAGTCGCGTGATAGACTCCACCGCGCTGTTTGTATGCAAGGTCGAAAGCACCAAATGTCCCGTAAGCGAAGCCTCAATCGCGGTATCCGCGGTCTCTCTGTCACGGATTTCACCGACCATTATGATATCCGGATCCTGTCGCAAAGCCGCGCGCATACCTCTGGCAAAATTATAATCAATATCGGCTTTGACCTGACTTTGACTCAGTCCGTCGAGCTGGATTTCAACCGGATCCTCGATCGTTAAAATATTTACATCTTCTGTGTTTAATTTTGTCAGACAGGCATACAAAGTTGTCGTTTTACCTGAACCGGTAGGACCTGTATTTATGATAATCCCATTTGGCGCTTCCAGCGCTTCCAGCATGTTTTTTTTGCTTATGCCTGAGACACCCAACTCGGATAATTCCGGAATTTTTCGCGACTTGTCTTGAATACGCATCACGACTTTTTCGCCGTTCACTGTTGGCAGGGTGGAAATACGCAGATCCATCTCTTTGCCTTCTTTCGTAGTTACATCCGCGCGACCATCCTGAGGAATTCGTTGTTCGTCGATTTTCAGATTGGACATGATCTTTATTCTGGAAACCACGGCCGGATGAAAATTTGTCGGATATTCTACGATGTTTCGAAGCACGCCATCTACGCGATATCGTATCCTTACGCGCTTTTCCTGTGGCTCGATATGAATATCACTTGAGCGCAGATCCAGCGCGTAGCTGATCATCATCATTACCATTTGCGGCACATTCGCAGCCAAAATACTGTCCTGTAGAAGTTTTAATTTATCCACAACACCTGCGGCTACTGGAATTTGTACAGGCCCCACAACTTGTACTGCGGCCGCTTGCGGCTGCAGCTTCTCCCCTGTTATTGGTTGTGCAACGGCGTTATCCATTTTATTGAAAATATGCGTTAATCTGAACAGTGAAATTTATAATCTTAGCCTTCAAATCCAGCGTGTCGGATTTTTCAAAATTTACCCTGATGGAAGAAATATCCATTAGCCGAATCTTGTCGTTCAACGCTCCGGAATTTTCTATCAGATGCAAAAATTTCGTGAAGTTCGCAGCCGAACTTCGAATACTCATTCTGAAAGGTAAAATCGAATACTCCTCCTGCTTTATTGGATTTTGAAAATCAACATTTGCCACTTCAAACGGATTGCTCTTTGTCGCCAGTTCTTCTTCAAATGCGTCCATCTGTCGGACAATCTCGGTATATTTGTCGTCATCTGGGAATACGGCGGAAAGCTCTTGTTCCAGCTCTTCATTTTGCTGATCTATTTGAGGCTTCAGAAGATTGTATTTTTCTGTTTCCGCGGATTGCGAGCTCTTTGCTTCCGTGGCGAGCTCCAGATTTTTAGTGTAACCGCTCTGCAAAAAAGCGTATTCATTCCAGTTATTATAAAAATAATAACCGCCGGTCATTCCCAAAATCAGACACAAAATCGCATATGCCTTGATATAAAGCATTTGTCTTTTCGCGGTGATTTTATTTGTAACATTGGACATTTTTATTCTTTAAGAATTTTTTCCTTTTTCAAATCCATTCCCAATTTCAGCGTGGCTGTGTAGCCGTCTTCAAGGGATCCTGATTTGCTGAACGAACGCATCGCGGCGTTGTCAAACATCTCAGAGCGGTTCAGCTCGTCGATCAGATTGGAAATCATTGTGAAGTTCGTGGTATCAAATCTCTTAGTTTCACCTATGATCGAAATTTTTTGTCCTTCGCTGTCAAAATCATAGCTCGTGTATCTTATTCCGCCGTAGTTGTCGTAGAAATTTTGATTGTAATAATTGTCCACGGTCTTTGTGCGCATATCAATTTCGTTCATTATGTCGGACCATCGTATTCTTCCGGACTTCAAGTTATTCACAATTGTGAGATCATTTACGAAAAGTTTATTTACATTTTTGATCAGATCATAAATCTGTCGATCGGTCAGAGTGTCAAAGTCTGTGGCGATAATCAGATTTTTCAATTCGGAATTATTTACAAGTTTGGCCGCGTGGGCGTAATTACGGTTTTCCCGTTTCATGGATTGTTCGTCACTTCTTGCGAATTCCTGCGATTTACGCGTTAGCGCGGCGATTAATTCGTTGGCAAATTTTGTTTCAGGAGTCATAGGATTAAGGATTCCGTCAACAGGCGCTTCTACAAGGGGCAAAGACAAAGGCAAAGCGATCTGTTCTTTCACAGCCAGGAAGGCTTCTCTCAATGGACCGTTTATCTGAATGATTTTTTCTTTGGCTTTTTCCTGCTCGTCGTTTGTAGCGGTCGGACTTTTAAAGATTTCAAAATTAGTCAGATATTCATCGCCCAGATATGTAAATTTGTCCAGATTCGCTTTTATCCCAAGGAATCGATAAATATTTGCTGTTGTCTGCGCGGAAATTATCTCGGAATTGCTTGCGGAGACCTGACGATATAGGTTTGGCAGACCAAATTTCGAACTGATCAATTCGAAATTATCGGTCAGCTGATAATTGAAAAACAAAAACGACCCGATCGTGCCCACAACAAGCAGTGTGAAAAGACCTTTTACGAAAGCCAATAAAAAGCCATGTCCAGCCTCAACCTCCTGCATGAGAGCGCGATCAAAATCCGGCGCTATATTTAACAGTTTCTGGCTGTCTTTTTCCTTGTTACCAGCGATTACATTTTTTATCAGGTCTGTGGCCATCTTTTTGTTTTGGTTTTAGTTTTACTTCCCACCATTATACCATTTTTTTGGCTTCCGGAGAAGGGGAAAAGTAGAGGCGGAACAACAAAAAGCGCCCACTAGTAGCAGCGCTTTTTGCAGTAATAAATTCTGTAAATCTTACTATTTCAACTCAACAGTCGCTCCGGCCTCTTCCAATTTCTTCTTCATTTCTTCGGCCTCGGCCTTGTCCACGCCTTCCTTTACAGGTTTTGGTGCCCCGTCAACCAAGTCTTTGGCTTCTTTAAGCCCAAGTCCGGTCAACTCACGAACAACCTTGATTACGGAGATCTTCTGTCCGCCTGCGGCAGCCAAAATCACATCCTTCTTTCCGCTTCCCGCGGCTTCGGCACCGGCATCACCGGCTCCGCCAGCAGCTGGACCGGCCATCATCATTGGAGCAGCGGCGCTGACGCCAAACTTCTCCTCAAGAGCTTTTACCAAATTGGCAAGCTCGAGAACCGGTAATTTTTCAACCAATTCCATGATTTTTTCAGCATCTTTGCTGAGTACTACTTTTGCTTCATCTGACATATTTTTTTTGGTTAATTATATAAATAATTTAGATTAAGCTGCTGCTTTTTCACCCTTTTCACTGATCGCTTTAAGCGCTCGCACAAAGCCTGCAAGCGTGCCATTGAGCACTCCATGAAAGCCTTGAATAGGGGACTTGATGACATATACAAATTTCGCAAGTAACTCTTCGCGGCCAGGCAACATAGCCAGCTGTTTGGTCTCGGCCACAGTCAAAACCCGTCCCTCAAAAAGGCCTCCTCTTAGCTTCAAATTCTCGTTTTTCTTGGCTGTATTATAAATAAGTTTCGCCGCAGCCAGCTCATCCTGCATGCTGAAAGCCACAGCGATCGGACCTTCCATAGCCTCATCCGGAATCTCAGGAAAGCCGGCTTCTTTTGCCGCAATCTTCACAAGAGTTTTCTTTGAAACGCCGTATTCCACGCCTTTTTCACGAAGCTCACGACGCATTTTGCTGATGTCTTTCACGGACATCCCACGATAATCCGCGAATACCACCGCTTTAGCGGTTTTTATCTTATCCACTAATTCTTTTAGCATTTCCGCCTTTTGTGCTTTTGTTGCCGGCATAGTCTTTTGATTAAAAAAATCTCGATCTGTCATAGACGGTGATCGAGACGACACAGTCTTTACGGCCGGCAGATTTACATTTAGCCAGCGGTAAAGCCATTTTTCGTGTCTCGGCGGGTCTTATGGGGAGCCTTGGCTTTCGGGTCTTGCGCCCTAAGTCCGGTACCCCTGCCTGCTGTCTATGACGGGTGCATGATATAGGAAAATCTCTTACTGTCAATAAAAAACCAGCGTTTTCTAAGCCAAACATCTATTGACGAAAACGCCCTTTTATGTTAATATCGCATGCTTTAAAAACTCTCACAAATAGCTAGCCAGTTGCTTCGTTTAGCGGCCCATCTCGTTTTCGAGTGTGGACAGCTAGGAGGCGACTTCTCTATCTATTTAGGGAACCGTTTCGATTCGTCGGAACATGATCCTTAAAAATCTGTGGTTACTTATAAACCTTTTGTCTAAGCCATTTTGGGCAGGAATAAGGGAGCAGCTAAACGAAGCATTTAGTTAAATTTTGCTCCCTGATTCCTGCTCGAATGGTCGAGTCAGGAGGTTTGCGCAAGCCTAGTGT
>CAZHDA010000047.1:0-6480 GCA_964531125.1 uncultured Candidatus Peribacteria bacterium | reverse complement strand
TTGTAGACGGGTACTCCGATGGCACATACAAACCGGGCAACGAAATCAATCGCGCTGAATTCCTGACGCTTGCAATGAATGTGTACTATGCCCAGTCCGACGATGCCACGAAAGCAAATATCGACGCACTGAAGACGGGAGCGATGACCGATTTCTATAGCGATTTGGATCTCACGGCGTGGTATGCCTCGACAGTTACAGCCGCGACAGAGCTTGGATTTATCCAAGGATCGGTATGCGGAGAAGGCCGATGCTTCCGAGCCGGAGAAGATATTACAAGAGCTGAAGCCACGACCATCTTGTACAATATGTTCAAGGTCATGCTCGGACTCTAAAGGAAAATTCTAGCACGCTTACCAAAAAAGCCCCGAAAGGGGCTTTTTTTTGCCTTAAAAAACTTTGAAATTCCTCACACCCAAGCCAAAATCCCGACTTTAGAAAAACTTAAGAAAAACTTTAAGAAAATTTAAGAAGTTCCTGATATAACACACCTGCGACATAGTTGGGAGGGAAGAAGTAGCGAAACAAAAAAACTTTAGCTACTCCCTCCACAAACACCCTAGGCCCCGCGTAAAATAGCCCAAGATGCTACGCCCTAGCATCCTACACGCGGGGCTTTTGCTGTCCCTATTTTAAAGGTAATCTCTTAGCTTTTTAGCCTTATCCGTCTCTTCCCAAGTGAATCTCGCGCCTTTCCTGCCAAAATGCCCGTAAGCCGCAGTATTTTTGAATCCTGCTGTCCTTAATTTTAGATGATGTATGATCGCCTGCGGCGCAAAATCAAAATTTTCTTTCACGACACGCGCCAGTTTTTCATCACTCAATTTTCCTGTCCCAAAAGTATTCACATAAACTGACACGGGTTCTTTCACGCCAATAGCATAAGAAACCTGAATCTCAACGCGTTCACAAAGTCCTGCGGCCACTAAATTTTTGGCCGCGTATCGCGCCATGTACGCTCCGCTTCTATCCACTTTCGTGCAGTCCTTCCCTGAAAAACATCCGCCGCCGTGTCCCGCCATTCCGCCATATGTATCTACGATAATTTTTCGTCCTGTCAGTCCGCAATCACCCGGCGGCCCGCCTATAATAAACTGCCCCGTCGGATTCACATGTATCACGGTCTTCGCATCCAGATATTTTCCACACACCGGACGAATCACATGCTCCATCAAATCTTTTTTAATCTTCGCCTGTTTCGCTTCCGGCGCGTGCTGTGTCGACACAACCACCGTATGTACACGCACAGGTTTAAAGCCATCATATTCCACTGTTACCTGAGTTTTCCCGTCCGGCCGGAGATATCCCAAGATTTTCTTTTTCCGAATTTCGGCCAATCTCATCGCCATTTTGTGCGCCAGCATAATAGGCAGCGGCATGAGTTCCGGAGTTTCCTTGCACGCGAACCCAAACATCATTCCCTGATCTCCGGCCCCGCCGGTATCCACGCCCATCGCGATATCACCGCTCTGTTCATCGATCGCCGTGATCACGCTGCAGGCCTTGTAATCAAAGCCATAAGTGGCATCGGTATAACCAATTTCCCTTATCGTCTCCCTCGCGATTTTTGGAATATCCGCATACGCTTTCGTGCGAATTTCTCCCGCTACAAACACAATTCCGGTAGACACCATCGTCTCGCAGGCCACTCTTGCGTATGGATCTCTCGACAACAAATCATCCAGAATCGCGTCCGAAATCTGATCCGCGATTTTGTCTGGATGTCCCTCCGTCACCGACTCCGATGTAAACAGATGTTTGCCCATAAAATATGGCAGTAGTATACTAGCCCGTGGGCAATTAAACAATTTTTTTTGTATGCCAAAATTACTTGTCGTTCTGATCAATTACAACCACGCAGATTATCTCTCCAAATGTGTCGAGTCCATTCTAAACCAGTCATTCCAAGACTTGAACCTACTTTTCATCGACAACAATTCTACCGAGCGCGACGGCCTCGCCTTCATGCATGAAAAATACGATCACGATCAGCGCGTCACCATCATTGCAAACACAGCAAACAAGGGTTACGCAAAAGCTGCAAATCAGGGAATAAAAATCGCCATCTCACGCGAATGCGAATATGTGGCCATCGCAAATCCCGACATAATCTACTCTCCGGAATATTTTGAAAAGACTCTTCATCGCATCGCTCGTTCACCAAAAGTGGCTTCCATCACAGGAAAAGTCTATATGTACGATTTTAAAAATAATAAACCAACCGACATCATCGATTCAGTCGGGCTCTTTGCTTATCGCGATCGTCGCATTATCGACGACGGTCAGGGCATGATAGACGAAGGCCAGTTTGCCGAGGAAAAAGAAGTCTTTGGAATCTCAGGCTCCTGCCCTATTTATCGTATCTCGGCTCTTGAAGACAGCAAAATAATGGAAGAATATTTCGACGAAGATTTTTTTATGTACAAAGAGGATGTAGATCTGTCATGGCGTCTAAATATCTATGGATGGAAAAATTTATACTATCCGCATGCCACCGCGTATCATGGTCGCGGCACCGGAGTTTTCCAGCGCTTCACAAAAAAGGACATGCTCAAAAACCGCAAAACCCTCAGCCATTTTCAAAAGCGCCACTCCTTCCGCAATCAGCATTGGATGCAGCTCAAAAACGACCTCTGGCCAAACATCTTCCACGATTTTTTCCCGATCTTTTTCCGCAAAATCATCACGCCTTTTTATGTAATTTTCGCCGAGCCTTATCTTCTTTTAGAATATTTCAACTACCTGAAACTCATCCCTCGCATGCTCAAAAAGCGCAGCCTGATAATGAAAAACAAAAAAATCACCTCCAAGGAAATGGGCCACTGGTTCGCCTCGCAGTCCACCTATTACAAAAAATAGGTTGACCCCACGCAGTCCATGGGATAACATCAACCTCCTATTTAATTAATCAAAAAATTTATGAGCGGACCTTTGAATACTGAACAGCCAAAAACACTTGAAGATGCTATGCAGACGATGGTATTTGATTTCAATAGTATTGACGAAGAATTCTCGGATATTACAACATTTGAGGATCTCGTTGAAGTACTAAAGGGAGGATTGCTCGATGAGTCATCGGATACAATATTTGCATTGGTATCGAAAAAGAGAACCAAGGAGGAAGCGATTTTGGCTGTTACGAATTTGAGAAATTCAGCCGTTGAACAAATGACGCAACAATTTGGCGAAGATATTGGGAATCAGTTTGCAGCTGAACTTTCCAAAATCATAGGAACGGCTCCTTGGTCAGAGTTGGCCGAAACTGCCATGGAAACATCAGCAGACATTATAAAAAAGCTACTTAAAAGTGAAGAAAAAATTATGGAAGGTATGAGCTTGAAGGAAGTTGTTGAAAGAATTTCAAGTCTTGCTGGTGAAGAAAATGATTCAAACAAATTACGAATTGGGACTACATGCAGTAAACTTAGGATTGTACTGAAAGGAAAAGGGGTGGACGGTGTCACGATAGATACTTTTATACAAGAGTGTGTAAGACAAACCAATGTCGTTTCATAATTCGCCTCTTAGTTCGCCACATTAATCAAAAAATTTCATGACTCAACCAGGTCATAAACAACCAGATACTGTAGGCAAAAATGTTCAGCCTCAAAAAATAGACGATGGAATCGAAGCCTCTTACATGGATGAATTAATGAGCTCAACCGACGAAATTCCACTATTAGACAATTTAACTTTGGCTGTCGCGGTAGATAGCGCGATAGGTTTAATGAAGGACAGCGACGATGCCAAAAAAACACAAGGAGGGCTGCTTCGTAATAGGATCAGAGTCTTCTTACACGGTAAAGGAGTTAGCGACGACAACATAAACTCCTTTATGATAAAAGTAGGTCTGATCCGGATCAAGTCCGCCTAGCCTCACCTCATCGCCACCCCGATCGCTTCGGCGACCTCGCTCGCGGTGAATCTTTCGCCTTTCATCTTTTTCAAAATGTCTCCGGCTTTACCATTATAAAACGCCGCGTTTTTCGCGGCATCAAAAGCCTCCATCCCTTGGGCCAAAAAGCATCCGACCAAACCCGCAAGCACATCTCCGGTCCCGCCCACGGTCATTCCTGCATTTCCAGTCAGATTTTTTTCCACAACTCCTTCCTCCGACGCCACATAGTCCACATGTCCTTTCAGCAGGATATTTATGTGTAAATCCATGGTCACGGATCGCAGCAAAATCACCGACTTCGCGTCATCTTCTTTGACTTTTATATCTCTGTCCACAAACTCTTTAAACTCTCCTCTGTGCGGCGTAATCACGATCGGCTGCTCCAGCGGAAATTTTCCGATTTTTTTTAATACCAACATCGCGGACGCGTCCAGCACCGTCGGAATCCGCAGATTTTTTATAATTTCCAAAACCGCTTTCATCGTCTCCTCTCTATCTCCAAGCCCCGGCCCTATCACTATACTGTCACAATTTTTCCCAAACTCGATTATCTCTTTCACAGCTTTTTCATTCAAAAAATCGCCCGCATATTTTCTCACGATAAAATTCGGAGAACTCCCACGCGTCACTTCAAAATTGCATTCCGGCACATACACATAAACCAGATCCGCGCCGCCATGCATCGCACCCATCCCGGCCAAAATCGGCGCGCCATGATAATCGATGCTTCCTCCCACTATAAGTACGCGCCCGTTATCGCCTTTGTGCGAGTCCTCCTCGCGTTTCGGCAAAGCGCCTTTAATCGTTTTCATAGCCTTTTTCCAGATTATAGAATGCCTTTCCGCCCGCATAAACCGCCTTGTCTCCCAGATGTTCTTCGATTCGCAGCAACTGATTGTATTTGCAAATCCGGTCCGTCCGACATAGCGATCCTGTCTTTATAAAACCGGTCTCCATTCCAACTGAAAAATCCGCTATAGTCGTGTCCTCCGTCTCTCCGCTGCGATGCGACACCACTGCAGTCCAGTTTGCTTTTTTGGCCATCGCAACAGCCGCCATAGTCTCCGACACGGTTCCGATTTGATTTAGCTTTATTAGAATGGAATTCGCCGCGCCTTCTTTTATCCCACGCTCCAGTCTCTTCAAATTTGTCACCAGCAAATCGTCCCCAACTATTTGGATTGTCTTCCCGACTTCATTCATCATCATTTTCCAGCCCTCCCAGTCGTCTTCACTGTGACCGTCTTCTATCGAAACTATCGGGAATTTTCGTAGCAAAACATCATAAAAATTCACAAGCTCACGATTTGTCAGCTCTTCCGGCTTTCCGTTCACTTTGATTTTATAAAGTTTTTTTTCTGCGTCATAAAATCCGCTCGCGGCCACATCCAGTCCCAGCATCACTTCCTTCCACGGTTTATATCCGGCCTTTTCGATCGCCGCCACGATGTCCTCCAAAGCCGCTTCATTATGCGGTAAATTCGGCGCGAAGCCGCCTTCGTCTCCGACCGCCACGGACAAACCTTTGTCTTTCAAAATTCCTTTCAACGAATGAAAAATCTCAGCTCCCATTCGCAAAGCCTCTCTGAAATTTGGAGCCCCAACCGGCAAAATCATAAATTCCTGAATATCCAAACCGCTGTCCGCGTGCGCCCCGCCATTCATGATATTCATCATCGGTACCGGCAGAAGTTTTGAATTTTTATTGAAATACTCATAGAGCCATAGTCCATGCTCTTTCGCGCTCAAATGCGCCGCGGCCATCGATACGGCCAGAATCGCGTTCGCTCCAAGACGGCCTTTGTTTTCTGTCCCGTCCAGTTCAATCATTTTCTTATCAAGACCAAGATAATCCTCGGTGTGCATTCCTTTAACCGCTTCAAAAATCTCGCCATCAGCGTTTTTTACGGCTTTCAAAACACCCTTTCCGCCATACCTTTTTTTATCGCCATCCCTAAGCTCCACGGCCTCGTGCACGCCGGTGGAAGCCCCGCTCGGGATAGTAGCCAGCGCAGACATCCCGCTCTCGCCCCACATCTCCACTTCCACAGTCGGATTCCCCCTCGAATCCAGCACCTCCCGCGCTTTTATTTTGGTAATTTTGCTCACGACCCCATCCTACCAGTAACTATAAAATTTTTGAAGTTCCACTAAATTTACCCCATCACCAGCCTGTCTTGCCTCCGGCCGCCCTTTCCAGTATCATTCCCACGCAATTTTCAAGGTCAACTAAACCTAAAATTTATGGATATCATCTGGCACGGTAAAACAGCCTTTACCTTCAAAGACAAAGGCACAACCATAGTCGTCAATCCCCACAAGGAACTCGGCAAAATCAAAGCAAATGCAGTATTGAGCTCGCTAAATCCAAAAGATCTGGCCGATATCGATGAAAATACCCGCGTTTTCGACTGGCCGGGGGAATACGAAGTCAGTGATGTGCCGATCATCGGTTTTCAGGCTTGGACAAAGAGCAAATCCAAAGAAGAAACCGAAGGCGTCGCCGGCGATCCGACTATAATTTTTTATTTTGAAATAGACGGTATAAAGATCTGCCATCTCGGCGATCTCGGCCATGTCAT
>CAZHDA010000046.1:0-6532 GCA_964531125.1 uncultured Candidatus Peribacteria bacterium | reverse complement strand
ATTCATCAAAAAAATCGACGGCGACTATTTCAATGTCGTCGGGTTGCCGATCTATAGACTGAGAAAAGTACTGGAGGAATTTAGCGTCGGGATAAATGTTTAATGGGTTTTTTTTGGTGCTTCCTAACAGTCCTGTTTGTTTCCGCAACGGCACGATCAATACATCGTTGAATATGTTTGTTGTTGCCTTCAGACCAATTACGCTCGTTGCCAATTCTCTGTCTGTATACAGATTTAATCTGATCCGTAACCTCTGCGGCCATTATTTCAGCGGTGCTCGGAGGTAGGGCAACTGTGAAATCAACATACTGACCGACATGATCATCACTATCAAACGGAAATTCCGGTTCGATATTGTCAATGGCAAGAGAGGCCAATTTGCCAGGCAGAGCATGCGCAAAGTCCTTTCTTGTTTGTGTGCAGACATCTAGTTTTTTCTTTTTCTCCTCTCTTTTGTAAGCACCCATGACAAAATCTACTGCATCTTTCGAGGCGGTCTCCGAGCATTCTAAGCCTTCCTGACCGGAGCCGAGAATGTTTCTTACATTTCTCATCGCAAAACGACCGACTTCGAGCGCAAACGCCTCTCTCTCTTCCCGTGAAAGATCACCACTACTATCATCGAAAAAATTTTTGCCCAAGGCGGCTATAACTCTACTTAATGATGCTTGTCTTGCATAATCACAGGGTTTCATCACGAACGATGAATCAGGCTTAGGAGAATTTGGTTCACTAATAGCTCTAGCGGGTTTATCCGCGCTCAAGACACCGCCCGCAATAACCGCTGCCGCTAATATCCGTAATCCTTTGCCATTCATATGTAACTTGTTAAGAAGTTTGCGATAGAATTTCTTGTGCCTAAAAACCTCTATTATTGCTAGAAACCACACCCATTCTGCCACCATTTGGGGGACATGTAGGAGATGGCCTCATTAACATTGGTTTACCGCCAATACATACCATGTTAGCCTTCATCACCAACTTTGCTATTTTCCCAGCCGCATCATCGGCACATTTTCTAACCTCCTCATCATCAATCCTTTTCCACAAAATATCTTCAACATCATTTCTGGCATCTTTCCCAACGCTAACAGCAACATCAGAATGTCGTTTTCCATCTTTAGGACTCGCTGGGTCACCACCTTGCTTAGGTCCACACTCGAAATAATCGGGCAAAGTCTCCATAATTCTATTTCTCGCATCCTCAGTTGCTTCACCACAGAGGTCTTTCGTTGGCCAACCGATCTTTGTAACAGCCTGCGCGTCCGCAACACAACTAGGTGAAGCTACTACAAATGTCAGAGCCGCTCCAAATATTCCAAGTTTACTAGCCATAAAAAATGTTTTTAAAAAAGGACAGAAATATACTACCAATTCAGAATCTTTGGCAAGTCCATTCCTTTTTTCTTGCGTTTGCGGTACTATGCCCTCGTATCATTTAACCCTCATTCTATGTTCAGAGGACTCAAATCTTTAATCACAGGTGTCATCGCGGGAACGGCTATCGGGCTGCTTTTCGCGCCTAAAAAAGGCCAGGAAACCCGAAAAAAATTAAAATCCGAATTTAGCAAGGGCGGACTCGGACTTGATACCCTAAAAGAAACAGCACATCAGATGGGTCGCGACATGTCCGACACATACGAGGATGTTTCGGCGAATCCAAAAGTAAAAAGCGCCAAATTCAAAGCCAAAAAATTCATCAATGAAAATGTCCCGCCCGAGGCTATGAAAAAGGCAAAGGCAGGTTATCGCAAAGCCAAGAGCGAAGTGAAAAAGGCCGTTTCCAAAGCGAAGAAAACTTTTTAATGAAACCTGTCATTGGAATCATTGGCGGAGAGGGGAATATGGGTCGGCTATTCGCCAATTTTTTTCGTTCAAAAAATTTAGCTGTTCTTATTTCCGATAAAAAGACAAAACTGAAAAATGTGGAACTCGCCAAGTCCGCGGACATCGTGATCATCTCCGTTCCCATTGAAAATACTGTGAAGGTTATCAATGAAATTCTCCCGCATCTTCGCAAAAAATCTTTGCTCACAGACCTCACTTCTCTAAAGGAAAAACCGGTTCAAGTCATGCTCAAGTCTCATTCCGAAGTGATCGGCATGCACCCGATGTTTGGCTCAAGCAACACGCTTTCCGGTCAGACGATCGTTTTTTGTCCTACGAAAAAATCCGGCCCGCTTATAGCTTGGCTAAAGAAATTTTTTGAGGAGAATAATGTGAAAATCGAAACCCTCTCTCCTCATGAGCACGATCAAATTATGAATGTCGCGCAGGGCTTGATTCATTTTGCTGAAATAACTTTCGCCGACGCTTTGCGTCGGCTTAAAATGCCGCCGAAAAAATTGCTCAAATACACCGGAAAAGCTTCCGAACTAAAAGTGATGCTCGCAGCCAGACTTTTGGCTCAGGATCCAAGTCTTTACGCTCACATTCAAATTGATAATCCGCAGGCGCTTCGTTCGCTGAAGGCTTACCAACAATCAATTCAAACTCTCATCGAAATTATTTCCAAAAAAGATCTCAAATCCTTCGCAAAATATTTTGAGCAGAACAAAAAATTTCTCGGCTCTTACGCTGACGAAGCATACTCGGAAAGTTCTTTTTTGATAGATCAGCTCATCTCGCATCGTAAGACATCCAAACCCAACAACTCAAAACCTTCAAAATCAGCCCTCGCTACGCTCGGGCCTGCAGGCACTTATTCCGATCTTGTCGCGGAAAAACACGCGCCATCCATGCCGCGATATTATGGTCGTGACATCTCTGAAATCTTTACTCTTGTCGCCGCAGGTCGTGTAAAAGAGGGGATAGTCCCCGCCGAAAACAAACTCCACGGCTCTATCCGCGAAACTCTCGATGGGCTTTTTTCAAACAAAGTCCATATCTCAAAATCCATAAATCTACCGATAAACCACTGCCTCGCCACTCTCCCAAATCACGAAACTATCACCAAAATCATCTCACACGAACAGGCTCTCGCTCAGTGCAAAAAACATCTCGATAGAAATTTTTCAAACGCGACTCTCCAATCCATAGCCTCCACCGCCAGCGCCATAACTCAACTGAATCAAACCACCGCCGCTATCCTCCCGCTAGAAACTGCCCGCCACAGTCACCTCAAAATTCTCGCCAAAAATATCGCTGACAATCCGGACAATTCCACCACCTTTTATGTCATAAAAAAAGGCCTCTATAAGCCCTCAACCCCTGTTCAAAAAAATAGTTCAAAAACCTCGGTAGTTTTCTACTTTACGAAGGACTCTCCCGGCACGCTTTCCTCCGTTTTTCAGGAATTCGCCTCCGCAAAAATAAATCTCTCCCGCATCGAATCCCGTCCCACAAAAGCCAGATTCGGTGAATATATTTTCTATCTCGACTTGGACGGAACGCCACTCAAACCTCATGTCAAAAAGACCCTCGCCTCCATCACCAAAAAAGTCGCCTATTTGAAAATCCTCGGCGTCTACTGATGCAGAAATTTGGAAAGACTGTCCATCAACGCCTTCATTGTTTCCTCACGAATTTGTCGTTGTTCCGGGTCCATCCTGTCGTTTACAAGCACGCAGGCCATTCTTCTTACCAATAATCGAATATCTTTATCACTGTCCTCGAACCTGAATACTCCATGAATTTTTTCCCGAATCCGCCTCTGATGCTTTCTGGTAAGGCGCGAAAAAAAAGTTCCGTTATCAGCTAAAACCTCCTGAAGTTCATCGTGAATTTTAATGGCCCTTGTTAACGACATTTTGCGTTGCCTTGTGGGATCGCTGATAACATTTCTCCTGTCCTCATTCACTCTGCCATCAAGATAGTTGGCCTCAATTTCCTGTCTCGGTATCCAAACAAGGCTTCCATCGATCAATTCAAAAGCCATGGAATCAGCGTCACCAAGCATGCTGAACATTCCACCATTTAGACGGCTTAAAGTGGTGCCTGTTTTTAGAACTATATCAATTTCGTCAGGAATACCGTTTCCTCTAGAAACAATCTTCGTGACCGCAATATCACTGATCACGCAAATATGATCTGGAATAGTGAGAGGGGGAACTTCTAGGATGTCCAGGGATTTACTTGCCATAGATAAAGCTTAGTCGAGCATTCTAAAAGAAAATTATACATTTGTCAAGCCCCTCATATGCTCCACTCTCTTCCCCACAAGCTCCGCCGTCCCAATATCCTTTCTATGGAAAACCGGCCCTTTCACGCCGCTTACCGCCGCTTCCGCTATTTTTTCCGCTTCACTCAAACTATCCGCAATCCCAACAAACGCCACGGCTCTCGAGCCTCCCAAATACAAGCCATCCTCTCTTTCATCCACCGAAGCATAATACGCTCGTGCTCCGTCTTTCAGCTCATCTATCACAACTTTTTCACCTTTTACCGCCTTGTCCGGATACCCATCGGGCACAGCATATTTGCAGACACTCGCCTTATTTTCAAACTCGATTTTCATATCGCCAAGAGTCCCATTGATAATCGCTTCACATATATCCACGAAATCCGTCTTTAGTAGCGGCAGCACATTCATGGCTTCCGGATCACCAAATCGCGCGTTATACTCTATCAGTTTCACGCCGTTTTTCGTAACCATAAATCCTCCATACATCACACCTTTGAAATAAGTTCCCGTCTCTTCAAAAAGAGCCTTCGCAACTTTTTTTGTAATCGAAGACGCGTCGTGAATATCTCTCGGGCTCAAAAACGGCAACAAATGATTTTCACATGAATAAGATCCCATCCCTCCGGTGTTTGGTCCTTTGTCCCCATCAAAAGCCCTTTTGTGATCCTGGACAGGGATCATGTCCAGAGTCGCTGTCCCATCACAAAAACTCATCAGGCTAAATTCCTCGCCTTCGAGTTTTTCCTCTACTACCACCCGTCCGCCGTCCCTGAGACACTCCAAAGCATAAGCCATACCTTCTTCTTTTCCATGCAAATGATCACCGGAAACCATCACGCCCTTTCCGGCCTTTAGCCCGTCCGATTTCACAACAAAATCTTCACCAAGCTGATCAAAAAAATTGCTCAACCCGTCCTCGCTGAAAAATGTTTTAAACAAGGGATTTCCCGGAATCTGATATTTCTCCACTAAATCTCTTGCAAAGGATTTTGAAGACTCCAATCTACCCACTGTTTTCAGCGGTGAAGCGCTATGAATTTCCATCTCGAGTAGCATGTCCGCCACCCCGGCCGCGATCGGCGCCTCCGGCCCCAAAATCGCAAAGTCCGGTCTCACTTTCAAAGCAAATTCCTTTATCGCCTCCAAATTCGTTACGCCAGCCAGGCAATATTCCGCGCACATCTCCAAAAGTCCGGGATTTTTCTCTTTTCCCACAACATACAATTCCACGCCGTGACGGCTCCTTTTCAAAGCCTCACCAATCGCGTGTTCGCGAGCTCCATTACCAATAAGCAAAACCTTTTTCATGGTATATCTTTTGTTAAACCAAATTCATCTGATTGTCGGGTTCCACCATCGGGCCCTCACTTTCCTCCAAAGGATCGCATCCGCATTTTTCTTCCAGTCGTGCCTCGGCATTCGCTTTCAAAATTTCATCAGTCACATCTCCGGTCTTGTAGACGCCATTCATGCAACCCATGCAAAAATCTTTCAGTTCCATATTTCCTTCGCGGCAGGAGTCAAAAGTATCTTCAATCGTCTGATAAAAGAGAGCGTCAGCGCCTATAAATTTGCGAATTTCCTCAACGGAGTGATTCGCCGCGATCAGCTCGTCCTTAGTCGGAATATCGATTCCGTAAACGCAGGGACTGATTATTTGCGGAGAGCATGACGCGAAATAAACTTTTTTTGCTCCGGCGTCTTTCATCATCTGAATAATCTCCTTTGAAGTATTTCCGCGCACGATACTGTCATCCACCAGCAGAATTTTCTTATCTTTCATTTCCAGAGGCATAGGATTCAGTTTCTGTCTTACGGATTTTTTGCGAATTTTCTGGCCTGGCATTATAAAGGTTCTTCCTATGTAGCGGTTCTTCACCAATCCCTCGCGATACCGGATATCCAACGCGTCAGACAGAGCCATGGCCGCGGTTCTCGCCGAATCCGGTACCGGCATAACAACGTCTATTTCCAGCTTTGCGTCTTTTATCTGTTGGGCCAGCTTTGTGCCCATTCTTATGCGTGATTTATATACGGATACTCTGTCCAGTATGGAGTCCGGTCTGGCAAAATAAATATATTCAAAAATGCACGGCGTGTGTTTCTTTTCCAAAACTTTTTTGCGATGAACCCTGCGCGTTTTTTCATCTATAAAAATCGCTTCCCCGGGCCCCACATCTTCCGTGAATTCAAAACCGAGTCCGTCCAGAGCTATGGATTCGGACGCGAAAATATATTCCATCTGCAGTCCAATCTTCCTTTCACCGAATAGTAGCGGACGAATTCCGTGAGGATCTCTGAAAGCGATCATGCCCTGCTTCGCAATATACGCTACCACACTATATGCGCCCTTACAGCGCTTAAACACGCTGTTTACGGCCTTCCACACATGTTCGGGTTTTATCTTGT
>CAZHDA010000045.1:0-6580 GCA_964531125.1 uncultured Candidatus Peribacteria bacterium | reverse complement strand
GGCGAAGATCAAACAGCTTATTAATCAATTTCAAATGCAAAATGGTTACGCGGATGTGGTGATCGGCATGCAATACGGCGACGAGGGCAAGGCGCGGATTGTTGATAATCTGGCCAGCGGTTACGATGTGATCGCGAGATTTAACGGTGGCGCGAACGCGGGACACACGATCGAACTCAACGGAGTGAAAGTGGCGCTGAAACAGGTGCCGTCCGGTATTTTTTATCCGGAAAAAATTCTATATATAGGTTCCGGCTGTATGGTAAATCTGGAAAAACTGGCGGACGAGGTCGCGGCTCTGGAAGGAATAAATGTCGAGAGCGTGCCAAAAATAGATCTTTCGCAGCGACTGAAAATTTCCGGACAGGTGAGCGTGATTCAGCCGCATCATATGCTGATCGACGCGGTGATTGGAAAAGATGTAGGCACCACAAAAAACGGTATCGGGCCGGCATATGCGGACAAAGCCGTGCGCATGAATGGCAGCCGTCTTGCAAATATCCGAATCGGAGATCTGGTGGATGACAGCGATTATTATTTTAAAATCATGAATGAGAATCTGGAAGCGGCGGCGAAAATATATGGCGTTGATGTCGGCGAAGGAAAAAAATTACTGGAAAGTTTCAAAAAAGGTTTTGAAAAAGTCGGGAAATATGTGGAGATCGATCCCCTATTTTTACAAAGAAAAGTTGAGGCTGGCGCAAAAGTACTTTTTGAAGGAGCGCAGTCTTTTATGCTGGATGTGACCAAAGGCAGCGTGCCATATGTGACTTCGAGCAACACGGCGGCGGCCGCGGCTTTTTTGGGCGGAGATCTGGCGCCGAAATATTATCGAAAGACTATCGGTATTTCCAAGGCGATCATGTCGCGAGTCGGACACGGGCCATTTCCTTCCGAATTTGGAGGAAGCGAGAGCGAAAATTATTGCATGGAGGCGGAAAAAGACGGCAGCCCGAAATATTCCAAATCGGTTGAAGCAAAATACAATATCCCCGAGCTGATAAAATCTGACAAAGCTATGGATGTGGGCAAGGCCGTGAGAATAGTTTCCGGAGAATACGGGACTGTGACTTCGAGACCCCGACGCGTTGGAGCTTTTGATTTGGTGCAGCTGGCATACGCGGTAAAAGCGAACGGAGTGAGCGAGCTGGTGATAAACAAGTGCGATCTGCTAAACATATATGCGCTGACCATAAACGGCAAAATTCCGCTGGTGAAAGCCTACGAACTGGATGGCAAAAAGATCGATTTTGTACCCGCTTCGACAAAGACATATTATAGAGCGATTCCGGTGATCGAATATCATGAAGCTTTTTCGGAAGATATTTCAGAGGCACGGGAGGTCGGAAAACTGCCAAAAGCTTTGACGGATTTACTAAAAGAAGTGGAAAGTTTCACGGGATGTAAAGTGGTGGGCGTTGGAGTCGGGCCGGCGCGAGAGCAATTCGTATCCTTATAGTATGACTATCTTTGAAGACTCTTTGGAGTATCACGCGAAATCGCCAAAGGGGAAAATTTCCTTAAAAATTTCCAAGCCGGTAAAAGACAAGTCAGATTTGGCTTTGGCATATACGCCAGGGGTTGGAGGTGTGGCAAAGGCGATAAGTGAAAATCCGGAGAAAGTTTGGGAATATACGAATCGCGGGAACTCGGTGGCTGTGGTGAGTGATGGGACGGCCGTTTTGGGTTTGGGAAATATTGGGCCGGAAGCTGGGCTGCCGGTGATGGAGGGCAAAGCTGTTTTATTTAAAAAATTCGCGGACATAGACGCGTTCGCCATCTGCGCGAAAATCGAAAAAGACGAGAATTATGTGGAGAATTTTGTGGAGTTTTTAAAAGCTCTTGTGCCTAGTTTTGGGGCAATAAATCTGGAAGACGTGGCGGCACCAGGATGTTTTGAGATTATGGAGAGAGCTGCAGCTTCGCTGCAGTGCGCGATCGTGCATGACGATCAAGACGGGACAGGAGTGATTTTGCTTGCGGCGCTGAACAACGCGTTGAAAATTTGCGGAAAGAAAAAAGCGGAAGTGAAAATCGTATTTAGCGGTGCCGGAGCGGCTGGGATAGCCTGCGCGCGGATGTTTGCGGCGGATGGAATTCAGAAAAAGAATATTTTCATGTGTGATTCGAAAGGGCTGATAGTGAATGAGAGGGAAGATTTGAATGAGCAGAAAAAAGAATTCGCGCAAAATGGAAAGAGCATGAATTTGGCGGAGGCGATGAAAGGAGCGGACGTGTTTGTTGGAGTTTCGAGGGCGGGAATCGTGAACGCGGAGATGGTGCGTGGGATGGCGAAAGATCCGATTATTTTTGCGATGGCAAATCCGATTCCGGAGATCATGCCGGATGAGGCGATGGCCGCTGGGGCGAAGATCGTGGCGACGGGAAGGAGTGATTTTCCGAATCAGGTAAATAACGCCCTGGGGTTTCCGGGAATTTTCAGAGGAGTGTTGGACACGCGGGCTTCGAGTGTGAATCTGGAGATGAGGCTGGCGGCGAGCAGGGCGATCGCGGGTTTGGCGAATGTGGGTGCGGGAGAGATTATTCCAAGTATTTTTGATGCGAGAGTTGTGCCAAAGATCGCGCGGGCTGTGGCGGAAGCGGCGATGGAGACGGGAGTGGCGAAGGTGAAGATTGAGGATTTGGAGAGGTATGAGGGGGAGATTGCCCAGAGAGTAGCCAAAAACTGACTTTAGAAAAATTTTCGACTACTCTTATTTACAACTGTGGCATGTTTAAATTAGTAGAATCTCTAGCAATATCTAGGCCTGTAATTTCTTTCCCCATCCAAGGTAAAGGCTTAAATTCACTAGCTTCTTCTATGGAATTGAACTCTACCTCTGCACGAATTAAACCTTCTAATTGCGCTCGATAGATTTGCAAGGTTATTTTAGGATTCTGAGATAAAAGATATGTGTCGCGAATAGTTGACCCGTAGGCACGAGATTTTAGATTGTTAAATTCGCCTTCCGTTATTTCTTTCTTTTCTCGATCTCGTTCAATGGGAGATATTATTAATTTCTTGTCATAAAAAAACCTATCTTTAATTCTAGAAATTCTTTCCTCAAAACCATCTTGTCCATTCAGAAAGAATCTCTCGCTGTGCCACGGAACAAGGTCTGAAATATCAGGCATTGTTTTAATAAAAAATTTCCGTTCAATTTCTTTCATAATTTATAATATACAAATTTAATTAAACGACGGGTTCCAATTTTCCTACAATAAACCAATATGAAAAAGCGCCTAGGATAGCAATTATTCCAGAAAGAATAATTGGCACAACAAAAGATCCTGTCGTGTCTAATAGAAATCCAGTTGCAATAGGCGCAACAATACCAGCCATATTTGAAAAAGTATTTTGAATCCCACCAATAGTGCCTACCATGCTTTTTGATTTAGACAAATCGCCCGGAATAGCCCAAATCCCTGGAGAAGCCGATATTAAGGCAGTATAAGAAATCGTCAACAATATGATTGCAGTCCAGATATTCGTAGTAAAGACAGAAAAAATAATTACAGAAGAAACCAACATTCCTAAACAAAGCGGTATTTTTCTTGCAAAAGACACGTCAATATTTCTTGAAATCATTTTGTCAGTTAGATAACCAACAAACAACTCTCCTAAAATTGCAACTAGAGGGGGTATCATTGCAATAAATCCAACCTTTATCAAACTAAATCCTTTCTCCACAACTAAATAAGTTGGAAACCATGTGAGAAAAAAACTTTTTAGATAATTATAGCAGAAAAAACCCATTGATATACCTATAATTTTTTTATTCCATAAAAGACTTTTAATGGGATTTTTTGTTTTTGTCGCTAGTTCTCCATTCTCCTGTGTTGGTAAAATAGCTTTTTCTTCATCTGATAAACCTTTAAATTCATCAGGATCCTTGTAGTAACTAAACCATACTATAGACCAAATAATTCCAAGAATACTGAAAATGGCAAAAGAATACCTCCATCCAAATGTAACCATCAAATAGATAATAAAAGGAGCGGCAATAGCAGATCCTATATAAGAACCCGAATCAAACAATGCAGTCGCACGACCTCTTTCTTTTAAAGGAAACCACTGTTTTACTACTTTTGCATTTGATGGGAAAATAGGGGCTTCTCCCATGCCAAGCAATATTCTGGCACCAAGAAGCATTTTAAAGTTGCCAGCCAATGCTCCCAATCCGGTAAATACAGACCAGAAAAAACAAGAAAGAGCGCCCATTATTCGTGACCCCTTTTTATCAACCAAATAACCTCCAAACAACATAAATGCAACATAGCCCCATGAAAATGAAGATAATATAACACCTTGCTGTAGCGCAGTGAGATGAAATTCGGTTTTAATTTGGAGTATGGCGTGAGAAATGTTCACCCTGTCCATGTAATTGATGACGATACCTAAGAACATTAGGGTTCCGATTATCCACCTTATCAAGTAGTATTAGTTTTTTTATGGATAATTTTTGTTTGATTCTCGGTAATTGAGTAAAAGCTGGCATTGAGTCTAGTTCAGACCAATCAAACCATTTAGCCTCATCGGCTTCCTTTGCCTCAACAGAAAAGGTAGTGGAAAGATCCACCGTAACTTTAAAGACGGTGGTTATATCATAATGACCAGCGTTTTTACCTTGAGTGACCACTTTTGCAATATAGAATGGATTGAATTCTCGCATATCCATATCTAAACCAAGTTCCTCGGCAAGCTCCTTTGTCATTGCTTCTTGTAAGGTTTCCCCAAGGTCAACATGCCCCCCTGGCATTAGGTAAGCTCCTGCTTTTTTGTGCTTAAGTAGAAATATCTTATCCATTTTGGGAGTTACAATAAGAGCAACAACGCCTAAATGCTGCTCAGGACTTTCTTTTTTCGTGACATGCTCAGAATTTTTAAGCCAACCAAGAATTTCTTCTTGAGTTTTTTCCTCCTCTCTGTCGTACGGTATAATGTGCTCAATCGAACTTACATAAGATTGATGAATTCTTTCATTATTACCAACAAATTTAAAGTTATCAGGAAATGTTTCCATACGAATGTATTAGCATTTTCGCCCATTCCCGTCAAAAGAATTCCCCCCTTATCAAAAGCTCTTAACATTCGAGACTATGGCGTACCATTTATATATTCCAAACATTCCTCCGTCCCGCCAAAAATCCAGCAATTCCTTGGAACTAAGGACTTTGTTGCCCGGCAAGTTGCCATTAGCGTCAACCTCTGAGTTTTCCAAACTATCGTAGACATAGAATTCATCCTTAGAGGAATCAAATCCAAAAATAGTCATGTAGTGTTCTGCATTATTTATTTCTCCTAGAATGATTACGGGCTTTGCTTGTGAAAGTTGCTGCTGTAAAAAAAGCATCTTTTCCTCGTCTGATAAAGATTTTAAATCTGGTACCTCTATGGCAATGCTGTTTTCTTTTAATTGTTTTTCGAGACCCCATGGTAATGTATATTTATTTGGCAATCTCCATTCGATCTCCTCTGCAAACAGTTGGGAATCTATTTCTTCCTTTTTTAAAGCTCTGACAACGGCGGCGGTATTGAATGGACCGCAGTCATTTCTTGTCTGCTGATAATTAAATTTAGACGGGTAATCAATTAAGGAAACTGTTTTGATCTGATTCTTATCAATGATTGGAGGCTGATTGCTAAAAGAAAACAGGATAATTCCTCCGATAATTATTGCAAAAATTATTAAATTTTTTATTTTCACCTTCATTAGGATATTATTTATTGTTTATTATTTTATCACATAGGTATTTGAGGCCAAATGTTAAGCTGAAATTGCTCAGCTGGTAGCGGAAAACCGACTTTAGAAAAATTTTAAGAAAATTGGGTTCGACTCCCCTTAGGTCCACCAGCAGCAAAAAGCTCTCCAGAATCTGGAGGGCTTTTTTTATAAACGACGGGGTTGTCACCTGGCTCCATTCTAGCACAGCTATATCACCAGCACAAACTCCCCTTTTGGCGGGTGGGATTCAAAGTGTTTGATGGCGGCGGAGATTTTCATGCGGAGGGCTTCTTCAAACATCTTTGTAATTTCGCGGCAGACTGCAATGTCGCGATCGCCGAGATATGTGAGGAGATCGTTTAGGGTTTTGATGATCCGGTGAGGAGATTCGTAAATTACAAAAGTGCGGTCTTCGGATGCGAGAGATTTAAGCAAAGTCTGACGGCCTTTCTTTAGAGGCAAAAATCCGAGATAAAGAAATTTGTCCATGCGATGGCCGCTCATGACGAGGGCGGCTAGGGCGGCGGAAGCGCCCGGTACCGGAGAAATTTTTATGCCTTCTTCGACGGCGCGGCGGATGAGTGTGTAGGCCGGATCGGAAATGCCCGGAGTTCCGGCGTCGGAGATCAGCGCTATGTTTTGGCCTTCTTTGAGTAGTCCGACGATGTGTTCGACTTTGGCGTCGGTGCTATATGAGTGATAGCTCTGGAGGCGCGTTGTGATTTCGTATTTTTTTAGCAGAATGCCGGCGTGGCGCGTGTCCTCAGCCACGATGAGATCCACTTCTTTTAGAATGCGGATGGCGCGGAGGGTGATGTCCTCGAGATTGCCGATGGGAGTGGAGACGATGTAGA
>CAZHDA010000044.1:0-7036 GCA_964531125.1 uncultured Candidatus Peribacteria bacterium | reverse complement strand
TAATTAAAAGATAATAGGAAATTATAACACATCAGACTCAAAAGTCAACCCTCTCTTTCTTCCCTTCTCTCCCTCTTTCCCCTAAAATCACTCCGCCGCAAACCTAACAAAATGACTGATTCAAAGCAAGTTCAAATAAAGCTCAAGCCATGGGGGCGGGAAATCTGGTTTGCCCAAAGCCAAAACTTCGCGGGCAAAATTCTCGAAATAAAGGCCGGACACCGCTTCAGCCTGCAATACCACGAGAAAAAGTCCGAAACACAGTATGTTTTCAGCGGAAAAGTGAAGTTTACTTACGGCACAGACATCAACTCACTGCAAGAGAAAATTTTAAGTTCCGGTGACAAAATCGACATCGCTCCCTATACTATCCACCGCGCCGAGGCCATTGAAGACAGCCAAATCTTTGAAGTCTCGACTCCGGAACTGGACGATGTGGTAAAACTCGAAGACGACTACGGCCGCAGCGGCAAAGGTAACAATGAAGAGCAGGACAACCTGCTTCATAATAATATCAATAATTAAACAAATCATATGAAACGCTTTCTGACATGGCAGGTTATCGCTACCCTCGTTATTGCTCTTTTTCTCGGATTTTTCGATCTCCCCTCTTCCACGCAATCCAAAATCATCCCCTTCGCGCCAAAATTTTTTACAAACGCGAAAGTCCTCCTCGGACTCGACCTGCAGGGTGGATCACAGCTGGATTACAAGATCGATTTGAGCAAAGTCCCGGAAGCTGATCAGAAAGGCATTATCGAAGGTCATCTCCGCGATATTGAAAAGAAAGTAAATGCTCTCGGCGTAGCAGAACCAAATATCTACACCTCCGAAATCGCCGGCGAAACACATATTATTGTGGAATTGGCCGATTCCGGAAATCTGACTCAAGACGATGTCATTACTTATTTAAAGAGTGAAAAAACAGTGGCCGAACTCACCGACGATGAAAAGAAACAGCTCATGCTCCAGAAAGCCAAGGCGACTGTCGGAAAAAGCATCCAGCTCGAATTCAAAGAAGAAAAAACTGAAGTTGATCCACAGGAAGAAAGCAAGGTCAGGGGGAATGCTTCTGATGCCCTAAAACGCGTAAAAGACGGCGAAAGCTTTGATGTGGTAGGTCAGGAGGAACAACAAAAAGCCCCTGGAAAAGTCCGCTACGAAACCAGCGACTATGTTTTTGAAAGCGACATAAACAGTAAATTGAAAGATACAATTTTATCTCTCAAGCCCGGAGAATATGCAAACAATTTGGTCGAAACAGGTGGCGTTTTCACCATCGATGAAACCGGCAACACCACAGAGGACAAGGGCCTTGCTATAGTAAAACTTCTGGACACAAAGGAAGAAGTTAAAAGCGAAAAATCTGTAGAGACAAGCCATATCCTGCTTAGCTACAAAGGTCTGGATTCCGCCGACGCATCTGTGACCAGAACCGAAGACGAAGCAAAAGAACTCGCAAAAGAAATCAAGAAAAAGCTTGCAGAGGGAACAGATTTTGCCACTCTCGCCCAAGAGTATTCCGACGACAAGAGCAACAAAGATCAGGGCGGCCGTCTTGAAAAACCGGTGACCGGTGACGGCACTTATGTATACGATTTCGAACAAGCCGCACTCGCGCTTGACACGGATGGCGCGGTCAGTGAGCCTGTAAAAACACAGTTTGGATACCATCTGATAAAGGCAAACAAAATCGTAGAAGGAGCAAAGGAAACAAAATACAAATACGCCACAATTACATTTTCACTTCTTCCGGACCCATGGAAAGAAACAGGACTAAACGGCAAATATTTCGTCCACGCCGATGTTCAGCTCGATCAATTTTACCAACCATATGTTTCTATCCAATTTAACGAAGAAGGAGCCAAGCTTTTTGAAGACATTACATCCAGAAATGTAAGTAAGAAAGTGGCGATTTTTGTCGGTGGAAACCTCGTCTCCGCTCCTGTCGTCCGCGAAAAAATCAGCGGCGGCAGCGCGCAGATTTCCGGGCAGTTCACGGCAGACGAAGCCAAACAACTCGCGGAAGATTTAAACACCGGAGCCATCCCAAGTCCACGCGTGCTCACAGGAGAGTACACAATAGGTGCAACTCTTGGTCAGGAAGCCTTAAATTCGAGCCTCTTCGCCGGCTTCATCGGTTTGCTTCTGATCATAATTTTTATGATTGCCTATTACAAAATACCGGGGGCGGTGTCAGGAGTTTCACTTCTTATCTATCTCGGAATTTTTATTTTTCTGATTAAATCACAACTTTCGATGGGACTTGCCATTTTGATCTCTTTGACTGTGTTTGGGTTTATGGTTGCAAAAATTTTAAACAACGAGGATTCAGCTTGGGAAAAATTTCTTTCCTTTATGATGGCTTGTGCAGCGATCGTTTTCCTTGCCTCTCTGCTTCATGTAGGCGTCGTGCTCACGCTTTCCGGTATAGCAGGTATCATCATCTCTCTTGGTATGGCCGTGGATGCAAATGTTCTTATTTTTGAGAGATTCAAAGAGGAACTAAGAAACGGCAAAACATACACCGCAGCTTTGGAAGCGGCCTTCGGCCGCGCTTGGAACGCCATCCGCGATTCAAACTTCACAACAATCCTGATCTGTGCAGTGATCTTTATCTTTGGCAGCGCCACAATTCGTGGCTTTGCCATGACACTCGCAACAGGTACGGTAGTTTCCATGTTCACGGCAATCACGATCACAAGACTGTTTATGAATGGCATGACAGGAAAAGCGGTTACACAAAACCTGAAGCTCATGGGGGTAAACACAAATCGCAAACCGTTTCATTTCGATTTTATGAAGAGTGCACGTCTCTGGACAAAAATTTCGGCAGTTTTGGTAACCTTATCTATCATCTCTGGATTGGTCTTTGGGCTCAACCTCGGACTTGATTTTACGGGTGGAACATTGATGGAATTTAAATTCGACTCCCCTGTCACTCAGGAAACCCTAAAACAAGCTTTTTCAGATTCCGAAAAAGAGATAAATGAATCCGCAGGTGCACCTACGGTTGAAAACGCCGAGACACAAATAGATCTGAGCGGATTACAAATTATCAAATCCAGCGACACAAATTTCATCATCAAATCCAAATATCTGACCACGGATCAGCATGACAAACTTACAGCAAAACTCTCTGAAAAATTGCCGAAATACACAGAACCGCGTTTCACAACGATCGGACCTGTCCTCGGCGAAAGCGTCCTACGTGCAGCCATGATTGCCGTCTTGATCGCTATGGTTATGATCATAGTCTATGTGCGTTTGGCTTTCCGCCGCGTACCTCGCGAAGTCAGCTCCTGGCGCTTCAGTGTCTGCGCCATAGTCGCATTGCTCCATGATGTCATTATTATTTTTGGACTCTTTGTCATCATGGGACGATTTTTCAACATGGAGATCAACTCCTTCTTCGTCACGGCCATGCTCACGGTCTTTGGTTATTCTGTAAATGACACCATCATTATTTTTGACCGCATCCGTGAAAATCTGATTCTGCAGGAAAAAAATGAAACCATCGGTGAGCTCGCCAACCGCTCGCTCAACGAAACTCTGGGTCGTTCAATGAACACAACTTTGTCGACACTCTTTCCGCTATTCGCGCTGTTGTTCTTTGGTAGCGGTTCTATCTTTGACTTCATCCTCGCCCTGACCGGCGGTATTTTGGTTGGAGCATATTCCTCTATCTACATCGCCACACCACTCTTGGTGAAATGGACCAACTGGGCTAAAATGAAGGTGCCTCACATGCACTCGTAGCTCAACTGGATAGAGCATCGGTCTTCGGAACCGAGGGTTACAGGTTCGAATCCTGTCGGGTGCACCATACTAAAATTCGTGCTTCACCAGCGCCCTGTGCTCCCTCGTGCCATTTACCAGCATCGAAAAGGCCTGAAGTCCGTTTTCAAAGCTTCTCTCGGAAAACATCGCTTCACAAGCTGCGCTTAGCAAAAACTCCAACACCATCAGCCAGCTTTCCTCATATTTGGCCTTGTCCACATTCAAAATTTTCTTTAAATAATGCACACCGCGCGCTTTCAGAGCCAACAGGTACTTTTCGCGATTTTCAAGAATATGCAATTTCAAACCGTCATGAGCAATAGCCAAAAAATCAAACACCGCCTCAAAAACCTGGTTGTAATACCCAGCCTCAATATCAAGTAATTCACGAAGCCCGGAAGCCCCATGCCTCACATAAAAATCAAGAAAAAACTCAACATTCGTGGTCACAAGCTTATGCAGTAAATTGTGCTCAAACACGAGACAGTCAAACACGACACGCCACTCGGTCTCACCCACGCCCATTTCCACCTTCATGGACATCGGGCCATCGACAATATAGCGCTCGATCAATCCAGCCTCGCGACCGCGCACAAACCGCTCCAGAATCAAGTTTTTGTCGACATTATTCATACAAAAGTTAAAGCTTGCAATTATACATAAAATAAGCCCCTTGTCAAGACTTCCGGATGTCCAACGACATCATTTCGTACAAAGCCAGCCATTGACAAAACCTCGTTTCTAGTGTTAAATTCGTGCTCTATGAAGAAAATAGCCACAATTTTACTGCTCACTCTCGCTTTGACTTTTCAAGGATGCTCCACGACTGAGGAGCCAAAAGTCGACCGTGTCGAAGTGTCCTCCACTAAAGAAGTGGAAGTTTTCGACCTCTCAAAGGACCAAACCCCTCTGTCCTTTACAAAAAACGGCGTGGCCGATTCTGACCGAATCGTTTATTTAAGCCCCCAAATCAGCGGCCGTGTCACGGATATAAAGGTCAAAGTTGGAGATCGCGTCCGCAAAGGCGCCACACTTGTAACCTTGGGCAACTCTCTTTCCACGGACATCAGCGACATTCAAAATCAAACAGCCGAACAAAGCCTAAACATCGCCAGCCAGTCACAAGCTTACACTTACGACCTCAGCTTCCAAGCTGTACAAAGCGCTCAAACAGGCCTGGAATTGGCGGAAGAGTCCTACCAAAACGCAGTTTTGAACAAGAAAAATGCTGAAGACATATACGACATACAAATCGACAATGCCGAAGACGATCTCGATGACGCCGAGGATGCCCGTGATGACGCGGAGGACTATCTCGACGATTTGGAAGACGACCCGGACGCCACCGCGGATGAAATCAGTGCGGCTGAAGATGCTTTGGACAGAGCCGAAGACGCCGTCGATGCAGCGGAAACAGCTCTGGATTTGCTTGAAACAAACTACGACTCACAAATCGATCAGCTAAATTTCGCCATCTCGTCATACGGAAAGCAATATGAACTCGCCCAAACCCAGCTTGAAAGCGCTTATCAGAGCGCCTCGCTTCAGCAGCTCGGCGCCGACAGCCAGCTTATCCAAGCAGCTTCCGGAGCCAAAATCTCCCGTATAACCTCCAATCAAAAAAATCTCACCGCTCCGATAGATGGAGTCATTACAGAAATCACAGCCAAAGAAGACAGTCTCGTAAACCCAGGCCAAACTCTTGTAAAAATCGAAAACGCCGGCAACCTCACAGTAAAAACAAGCCTAAACGAATACGAAGCAACACTCATTCACACAGGTGACACTGTAAAAATCGACACATCGATTGGCCGCGTCAGCTCTATAAGTCCAAGCCTGAACTCGGTTACAAAAAAAATTGATGTCGAAATTTCCATCGATCGCCCGGGCCTAATAATTCCGGGCTCATTTGTCAAAATCGAATTCACGACTGAGCCTGAAAACCGCATCTTTATACCGCTAAACAGCATACATGTAAACGACACCGGAGACTTCGTAAAAGTCATCGAAGACGACAAAGTTACCACAAAAAAAATCACCATCGGAGAAATAATTGGAGACTATGTTGAAATCAAGACAGGACTGAATGGAACCGAAAAAATCATCCGAACCGCTACAAATCTGGTTGAAGACGGCGATCTTGTAAAAATAAGCAAATGAACACCGAGCAGGAAAAAAAACTAAACAAAATAAAGCACTCCTTCTGGGGGTTTTTTGTTGAAAGACGGGCGGTTTCATGGCTTCTGGCCATCGGCATACTTATCTCCGGCATTATGGCTTTTACCACTTTGCCGCGGGAAATTCAGCCTGAAATCAACATCCCGATTGGCGGTGTTTCCGTGATTTTGCCGGGAGCAAATCCGGAAGATGTCGAATCACTCATCACTGAACCGATGGAAAAAGAAATAGCCACCGTCTCCGATATTAAAAATCTAACATCAAGTTCTTCATCCGGAAGCTCGCTCATCATTGTTGAATTCGAAGCCGAAGCGGACTTCGACAAAAACATGCAGGACCTAAAAGACGCAGTAGACAGAGCAAAGCCGGACCTTCCGGAAGACGCTACAGAACCTTTTGTTATCCGCGCCGAGGCAAATGACTTCTCCATAGTCACATACTCGCTTATGGGAAATTTGCCTGTATATGAAATAAGTCGCGTCGCCGAAGATGTACAAACAGAGCTGGAAAAAGTTTCCGGAGTTTCAAAAGCCCTGATCGTCGGCCAACAAATCGAAGAAATCGATGTAGAAATTGATCCAAAAAAACTCGACGCATATGGCCTAACCATAAATCAGGTCGCAAGCATGATCGAATTTGCAAACACAAACCTGCCGCTTGGCTTGGTAAGTTTGGACGAATTAAACTACTCAGTGCGTATCGACAATCGTTTCGAGACACTTGAAGATATTCGAAATGTTCCACTTTTGAATTTGAATGGGACCTCAATCCTGCTCAAAGACATTGCCGAAATCCGGACAAATTATCCAAAACAAAATGTAATCACCAAACTTTCGATAAAAGGCGGCGAATCACTGCCGGCCGTTTCAATTCAAATTTACAAAAAAGACGGTGGAAATATTCTCGACATCGTCGACCGAACCAAAACAAAAATCGCCGAACTCGAAAACAACGGAACGATACCTGAAGCCGTAAATGTCGCAGTCAGCAACGATAATTCCCTCTTTATTCGCAGCGACTTGAGCGCTCTCACGGATGACGGCGTCGAAACCGCAGTCATGATTTTCATCATCCTCCT
>CAZHDA010000043.1:0-7120 GCA_964531125.1 uncultured Candidatus Peribacteria bacterium | reverse complement strand
ACAGGTGCGGAAGAGAATGCCGAACGAGGGCGGGAGATGGAGCCTTCGGTCTGTTTGTAATCGAAGCCGGTTGCGATGACCGTGATCTTGATTTCACCGGTATAAGAGTCGTTGATCACAGCGCCGAAAATGATATTTGCGTCCGGATCTGCGGCCTCGGTGATGACTTTCGCGGCTTCGTCGACTTCAAACATGGAGAGATCGTTGCCACCGGTGATGTTGAAGAGAACACCTTTCGCGCCGTCGATGGACAGCTCGAGAAGCGGACTTTCGATGGCGGCTTTGGCGGCTTCGGAAGCGCGGTTTTCACCGGCACCGTAACCGATTCCCATGAGGGCGGAACCTGCGTTTTCCATGATGGCTTTTACATCGGCAAAGTCTACATTGATCATGCCGTGAACGGTGATGAGATCGGCGATACCCTGAACCCCCTGACGAAGAACATCGTCAACGACAGCAAAAGCGTCGTTGATCGGAGTTTTCTTGTCGATGATTGAGAGAATACGATCGTTTGGAATAGTGATCAGAGTGTCGACCTTGTTCTTGAGGTTTTCGAGACCTTCGTCGGCCTGATTTTTTCGGCGGTGACCTTCGAAAGAGAAAGGCTTTGTGACGACGGCGACGGTCAAGATGCCCATTTCTTTAGCTGCTGCGGCAAGTACCGGAGCCCCACCTGTTCCAGTGCCACCTCCAAGCCCACAAGTTATGAAAACCATATCTGCGCCATCCATGATTTCTTTTAGTTCCTCGATGCTTTCCTCGGCGGCCTGACGACCGACATCGGGATTTGAACCGGCTCCGAGACCACGCGTCGTGGCTTTACCTATGTTTATTTTTGTAGGCGCGTCGGAATGGTAAAGAGCCTGAGCGTCGGTATTTACAGTGATAAATTCGATTCCTTTCAGGCCGGCTTTGATCATGCGATTGACAGCGTTGCATCCGCCTCCGCCGATACCAATAACTTTTATGTTTGCGACCGGTGTGATTTCCGGCATAACCTCCATAGTTCTCGGGCGCGTGACTTTGGAAGTTTCACGGTGGGCCGAAAACAAATTTTTGAGATTCATTTCGTCTTGTGGTGTAGCCATATTAGTGGGGTAAAAGAAGTAATATTTTTAGATATTTAAAGTGGTAATTTAATTGTCTTTTTTAGTTTATAAAGAAGACGATAATTACCGACGAGTTGATTATTTTTGCAAGAGAATGGCTCAGGGAAACAGACTTTTGAACCAGCCCTTGACGTTAGTGATGCCCTTTTTAAGGTTAATGCCCTTTAAACCCATATGATGACGCCCTTCAAATCGTGATCCCCAAATCAACAAACCGATGGCTGTGGCGTAAGCCGGGTCGTCTATTTTGTCGACGACACCATCGTAGTTTTGAGGAAAGCCGATCTGTGCAGGCAGATTGAGTGTTTCACGAGCCAGATCTATCACTCCCGGCAATTTCGCGCCCGCTCCGGTAAGTACAACTCCGGCAGGCAACATGCCATCGCGATGAATCTTGGCCAGCTCGTCTTTTACAAGAACAAAAATTTCGTGGTAGCGCGCTTCTATGATTTCCACGAGCTGTTTTTTTGAAATAACATGAGTATCGATTTTGCTTATGAGTGAAAGGTCTATCGTTTCACGATCGTTTACATCTTCCGGAATCACTCCCCCGTATTCGATCTTTATCTTTTCAGCGGTGTCTATCGAGGTACGCAGTCCAATAGCGATATCGTTTGTGACATTTTCACCTCCGACAGGGATAATGGCCGTATAAAGAGTCGCGCCGTCTTCGAAAACACTTATCGAGGTAGTGCCGCATCCAATATCCACAACCACTACTCCGAGCTCTTTTTGGCGCTTGGAAAGAACAGCCTCCGCAGGAGCCAGAGAATTTGGAATCAGGTCGTCAATATCGACGCCGGATTGCAGAACACACTTTTCAATATTTTTAACAATCGGTTCAAAACCCGTGATGATATGCGTTTCGACTTCAAGGCGAATGCCTGTCATTCCCACCGGATATTTGATGCCTTTTTGTTCGTCGACTGTAAAAGTCTTTGGAATAATGCGAAGTATGCGACGATTTGAAGGAATCGTGACGGCCTGTGCCGCCTCAAGGACACGATCCACATCGTCTTCGGTTATTTCATTTTCAGCTTGGGAAACGGCGATAACTCCCTTGGAATTTATCGATTCTATATGATTTCCGCCCACTCCAAGAAAAACATGATTGATCGGCTCGCCGGCCATACGCTCAGCGTCCTCAAGTGAAGCGGAAATACTGTTTATTGTTTCCTCCACATCTATAACCGCGCCCTTGCGCAAACCTGTAGAAGGCGCAATACCGACTCCGATAATATTGATGATTGGAGAGTTTTCGTCCCGTACTCCGACGACCGTGCGAATCTTTGAACTCCCGATATCAAGTGAAGCGACTATAACCGTTTTTGGCATAGAAAATGTTAGTGAGGCGATATTACTAAAAATAAAAAGGCCTTACAAATATTTTCCTTGTAAAAAAGAGGTTCTTGGCCTGTCTGTGCAAAATTTTTGTTCGGTCAAAAATGGCTTGAGCCCGTGGCCGATTAAAAGAGCGTAGCCTGATTTCTATGGTCTGAATTTTTGAGTTGCGCTCTTGGCAAATTTGATGCCCCGATTGACTGAAAGTCGTTTAGTTTTTTAAGTAAAGAGTTGAATTCGAGTTCTTCAAAAAGGGCGCTAACTTTGTTTTTATCGTAGTCGTGAGTATGACAGGATGGAAGATCGAGCGTGATTGGGACATTCAAAACTATCGTGGCCATTTTTTTACTGAAAAAGGCCTGTTCCTTATCCCGTTCAAGCTTGTCATGGACGGATCCTTTTATTTGATCGAGATTTTCGTAAATATTTTCCAGGGAACCATATTTCTGAAGAAGGGTGATGGCGGTTTTTTCACCTATGCCTTTAACCCCTGGAATATTGTCCGAGGAGTCTCCTTTGAGTCCCTTGAAATCAGGGATTTGGATTGGTCCCAATCCGAATTTTGCCAGAACCCGTGGGACATCGTAAATCATGGTTTCGCCAAAACCTTTGACCGGATAAAGTACGCTTGTGCGTTCCGTGATGAGCTGAAGCGTGTCCTGATCCCCGGTCATGATATAAGTGCGAATATTTTTCTTTTCGTCCGCCTGATGAGCCAGAGTGCCCAGTACATCGTCCGCCTCGAATCCATCCAATTCATAAATAGGAATGTTGAAGGCGCGAACCAGCTCTTTCACCCGCGGGAACTGCAAATAAAGCTCGTCCGGACCTTTTACCCGAGTAGCTTTGTATTCCTTGTATTCCTCGTGTCTAAAAGTTTTCGCTTTTGTGTCGAAGGAAACGGCGACGAAATCGGGCTTTTCTTTTTTTAAAATATTTAAAATCATCGAGGCGAATCCATAAACCGCATTTACCAATTCTCCTTTTTTTGTACGAAAAGGCGGCATGGCGTGATAGGCGCGATGGACGATAGCGTTTCCGTCCACAAGTATAAGCTTTTGAAGATCCATAAATAAAAAATAGCCTGTTAAACGGTCAAGAGATACGGACTCGACTTTTGCCTTATTATAGGGTAATATATCGAGATAACAAAAACAAAAAATGCAGGAAGAAGGAATAAATTTTTTGAAGAAAAAAATCGAGGCGAAACGGAATTTGGCCAAGAAATTTTCGTTCTCGGCAAAGAAACCTTTGCTCGGTATTTTTTTGGATCATGAACTTTCTGAAAAAGATGAGAAAAAAATAAAAAATGTGCTCGAAGGGACGGCCAATATAGATGTGGAAGTTATTGTATTGTCAGAGAGCAATTTAGATATTTCCTCGCTTCCTCATACGATCTTTTTGCCTTATGGCAGAATCGCGCGACAGACACTTTTGGACGCCGTGGATATAGCTATAAGCTTTCCTTTTAACGATGTGGAAGAGATGCTTTTGCATGGGGTGATCCCGGTTTGCAAAAATCGTTCGGAAGTTGAAGATTACAATCCAAATCACGAAACAGGAAATAGTTTTGTTTATAAAGGCGAAAGCGCGTGGTCTATTTTCGCAGCTTTGGTACGGGCGCTTGAGACATTCAAATTTCCATATGACTGGAAGCACATAGTGAGGCAGGGGGTGGAATCCGTAAAAAGTCTTTAGTTTAAGCTTTGACTTTCACCACCCTGGGAAGTGATATCGGTGATCGTGTTTATGATATCCGAGAAGTTGATGTATTTGATGATGTCGAGGCCCATGGCTTTACCGACCGTTCCTATGATAACCGTGGCGAGGATCGTAACGATGAGACCGACGATGGAGTAGCGGATAGTGGAAACCGCTGATTTGATTTTGTCCTCGGCGCCGCCGGAAAGTATAAAAGAAATGCCTCCGACGAAAATGAAAACGAGAGAAAGAAAACCGGCGATGATTATTGCATAAGCGAGACCGCGATTGATGATTTCGAGGACCTGATAATTCGCGATTGCTTCAGTGATTGTGCTGTTTGAACCAGCAGAGAGATTTGCCATAGGAAATATTAATTTGTGTGCATTTTAGCACCGAAACAAGATGGAGGAAAGTTTTTTCAAAAAAAGAGCCCTGCGGTTGCAGAGCCCTTCTTGTTTTGTTGTTCATTTTGGCTTAAGCAGACATCGCCATTTCTGAACCTTCCGGTTCGACGATCTTTAGATTTACGCGGGCGTTGTTCTTTGAACCGATAATGCGGAGAAGAACGCGGATCGCTTTCGCGGTCTGACCTTCTTTTCCGATCAGTTTACCCATGTCCTCTTTGGCGACCTTGAGAGTGATAAGCACTCCCATATCGTCCACTTTTCGTTCAACAACTACCTGATCAGGGTTGTCGACGATTTGTTTGACCACATATTCTACGAAATCGCGGTCCTGTGTTACATTTCCTGTCGTTACATCGTCTGACATAAAAAAGGATTAAGAAATAAAAAAATTAAGCTGCTTTTGGTTCTTCTGCTTTTGGAGCTTCTGCCGGAGCTTCGGCTGGGGCCGCTGCTTGTGGTGCCGCTGCGGGCGCCTCGGCAGGCTCGGATTTGGATTTGTGTTTCTTGTTGCGCGGTTCAATGAACTTCTCCATACCTTCCATACCCTGCTTTTTGAAAAGAACGGCTGCCGTATCGGAAGGCTGCGCGCCTTGTGAAATCCATTTCTTGACGGCTTCCAAATCCACAACCAGCTCTTTTGGATTTGTCGTAGGTTTGTAGTGGCCCAGAGTTGCTATAACCTTTCCTCCTTTTACCGCAGAGGTTTTTTCCTGAACGATAATGCGGAAAGATGGTTGGCTTGTCTTACCTGTACGGCTTAGTCTGATTTTCAGCAATTTTCTTCGATTAAGGATAAATGCTGGGGTATTCTAGCGAGGAGAAGGGGAAAGTCAAGCGGAAAGTTGAGTGCGAAGACTTCGGATAACCTCTTTGCCGAAAGATTTATTCATCTCCTCAATAATCTGCGGTTTGCGCATAATGACTTCCTGGGCCCATGCGGAGTTTGGGACGCGGAGAGTGAGAGTGCGATTTTGGTAGTGGGCAGGAGAGACATAGTTTTTAGCGTCGGGGAGTTTTTTGAAAAGCTCGGGGGTGAGAGCGCGGAAGTGCTGGCAGATTTGGGCTGCTTCGATTTCTTTCTTTACGCCGTAGTGAGCGGCGGCTTTCGGGAGAAATTTTTGAAAGGGAGTGAACGACATTAGAATAATTTGAATGTTTTAGTTGCCATGCCGACCCAAGAAAACGAGGCGGCGTGTTGCAAACCGGACCGAATTAATTTGGCTTGTAGATCAGGGTCTTTATACAGCAGCTCGATTTTGTTTGCAATGTCTGTGGGATCGTATGGATTGAAATAAACAGCGTTTTCTCCGCAAATTTCGGGGATAGAGGAAATATTTGAGGCGGCGACGGGCGTGGCACAGGCCATGGCTTCGAGCGGCGGGAGGCCAAATCCTTCGTAGAGAGACGGGAACACATAAATAGAGGCTGCGTTGTATAAGTGAACGAGATCGGAGTCGGTGACGAGATTCGTAAAAATAACATCATTTTCGAGATGGAGGCGGTGGACGGTTTCTTTTACCTCCGGATAGTAAGGGTCCGGGCGGCCGGTGATGACGAGCTGAATATCGAGATTATTTTTCTTGAGAATACCGAAGGCGCGAATGAAGTTTGGTAGATTTTTGTGACTGCGCCAGACGCCCGTGTAGAGCAGGAAATCTTTATTAATATTAAATTTTTGGAGTGTCGGCGCGAGAAGTTTTGGATCCTTTATCGGTGTGAATTCCGGATTTACTCCGTGATAAATGACATGGATTTTTTCTTCCTGAACATGAAACTGTTCTATAATGTCTTTTTTTGTATTATGAGAGACCGCAATGATTTTTTTGGCTCTACGAACTGCGTTTCGGATAGTTATAGCGTAGGCGAGACGGTAAAAAAACGCGCGCATTTTTCGGCCGGGAAAAAAGGAAAGCGTGAGGTCGTGGATGGTTACAAGGTATGGCCGGCGGTAAAAAAGCGGAATATTGAAATGCGGAAAATGTACGAGATCGAGACGCTCCTTATTTAAAAGTCGAAGAAAACGAGTCTGTTCTTTAAAAGAATAATGGCGGGCGTTTACGAGAACTTTTTGGACATGTGTCGACGGCTGAAATTCGTGAAATTCGGGATTATTAAAAAATAAGACAAAATCGTGAGGAAAATTTTGAGCCTTGTTCGCGGCGAGGAGTTGTTCGACTAGCTCCTTTGTATATCGGCCGATACCTGTAAAGCGGGAGCTGTACATTCGACAGTCGATTCCAATGCGCATAAAAAACGGTTAGCAGAGGCAGTTTAGAAGAAATTGGCTTGTAATTAAAGGCGGAATGGATTATTTTTAGCGGGCTTTCGGAGCGGGCGTTTATATGCCGGTTCACGAGAGGTGACATTTTTCAACGCGGAGCGGTAGTTCAGCTGGTTAGAACGCCACACTGTCACTGTGGAGGTCGCGGGTTCGAGTCCCGTCCGTTCCGCCATAAAAATAGAATTGTTGTACCGAAATCGACAACAGGAAATTTTGGGATCGTCTTGATTTTTGGAATTTTGGGTTTAAGATTTGGAGTCCATGAAGAAGAAAAAAAC
>CAZHDA010000042.1:0-7137 GCA_964531125.1 uncultured Candidatus Peribacteria bacterium | reverse complement strand
GCGCAGCTATATGAAGGTGCGGCGAGTTTGCTGATATTTTTTGTTTTGATTTTTGTTTATAAAAAGTGGTTTGGAAAACTGCCGAACCTATTTATGGTTTTTCTGTATGTAGGGCTGTATTTCGTGGCGAGATTTGTCGTGGAGTTCTGGAAAGATCAGGAGTTTTTGGCAAACACAAGCCTTGGAATTTCGAGAGGACAGTGGCTGAGCGTGGTGCCGATTTTACTGGCGGCCGGGTATTTTGTTTGGATTTTTTACAAAAAGTATTACTCCAAGAACAAATAAAAGCGTTGAGGTGCCGGCCGATAGGAGACAATAAAAACAGAGAGCTTTTATTACGAAAAGCTGGAGATATATCAGATATAGTGAAGTGATGAAGCCGCAGAGACCGAGAATCGGAAGAGTAAACAAGATGGCGGGATTTTTTTTATCTACATACATGAGTGAAGCGATAAAGATCGTCAAATAGAAAATGGCGCCGAAAAGGGCCATCGGGATTCCGAAAATTTCGCTGTAAACGCTGGTGGTAACGGTGTCACAACCGGTCGTGATGATGCAGCCGATATTCAAACCTGCAAAATGAACCACAGTGAGATAAGTGGCATCCAGAAAGCCTAAAAAACTTACGACAACAAACGCCCAAATCAACCAGCTAGGAATTTTTTGCGTTTTCGATTGCGTTTCGAATGAGGTTGCGGAAGTCGTCATACGACTTTGGGTTAGGACTTAATTTTTCACCGTTTAAGAAAAATGTCGGAGTCGAATTTAGATTTAGATCGTTGGCACTATCGAGATCGTCATCGACGGCGGATTCCACAGCGCTCGAGGCGTAATCCGTTTTGAATTTTTCCAGATCGAGACCTAGGTCCGTGGCATATTGTTCAAAATTGGCTTCAGGATTTCCGGCTGATTTCCAAATGTCCTGATACATAAAAAGCTTGTCTGACATGTCGAAAAATTTACCCTGCAAACCCGCGGCTTCGGCGGCACGGGCGGCGAGAGGGCCGTTTTGATGGCCCGGGATATTTAGCGGAAAATGTCTGTAAACAAAAACCATGTGCTCCCCGAATTCACCAACGAGTTGATTCACAACTGAGGACGCGCTTTTGCAGGCGGGGCAAGCAAAATCGCTGTATTCCATCAAAACAACTTTTGAATCTACGCTTCCGAGAGTCCAGTCGTCCGCGGCGAGGGATACCGAGCCGCTTGGAATGATCGCATCCGGTCCTTTGGCTACCGCTACTATTAACAATATGCCGGCAACTATAGCGAGTCCGGCCACGCCCCATATTTTTGCAGAATTTGACATAAGTTTTGATTAAAAATTATTTATTTGTACTGACTTGAATTTCCTGAATCACATCTTCCACGAAACTTCCGACAATCGGCACGACCCTGACCTGCGAGAGCATGTAAATTACCAAAGCGACCAGAACCGTTGCACCGATCACCGTTCCGAGACCAACCATCATTCCCTTTAGAAGTGAAAACCAGAGAAATTTCCACGGATGTTTAAAGATCTGAATAAATTCCAAGCTTTTAAGATTTTTCACCTCTTTGGAAAGTTCACGAACTTCCCGTGCGAGTTCAAGCTCTATGCTATGCGATGATTTTGAATTTGGCATTGAAGCTGGAAGTAAGTTTTGCTAGGCTGGCTTGGCTATTATATACGACTTTATGAGAATCGCCACAAAAAAAGGGGATCGCGGAGAGAGCTGTTTGTACAGCGGTAGAAAACTTCGAAAATCGGCGCTCGTTTTTGATGTGTTGGGAGATTTGGATGAATTGAATTCTGTTTTGGGATTGGCGAAAGTGGCAGTGAAAAATTTTGAGGAAGTGGCGTCGCTTTTGGATCACATGCAGGAAGATGTTTATAGAATCATGTCGATAATTGGGAATGAGGGTGAATCGCCGAAGGCGATTTTAATGATAAAAGAGAAAGATGTGGAGTATCTTGAGATGGCTTTGGAGAGGGTGGAGAGGGAAGTTGGGGTTATAATGAAATTTATAAAACCGGGAGTGAACGAGATTTCGGCGAGAATGCATGTGGCGAGAAGCGTGTGTAGGCGAGCTGAAAGAAAAGCTGTCATGCATATGGAAGAATTGAAAATGAATGAAATGATCGTGAAATACCTAAATCGCTTGTCGGACCTACTGTTTATCTTGGCTTACAAATTTGATAAAATGCCTCAGCTATGAAATCGGGCAAAATAAATATTCTCATAGGCGGTCCCGCGGGCGCGGGAATTGAGAAGTCAGGGAAATTGCTGACTCTATCTTTCGTGCGCGGCGGCTACAAAGTATTTGCCAATGTAGAGCACATGTCACAGATTCGCGGCGGAAATAATTATCTTCGAATCAGGGTGGATGAAAAATTTCAACAATGCCACGAAGAAAAAACGGACATTTTGATCGCGCTGGATAAAAAAAGTATTGAGGAACACATGGGCGAGATGAATGAGGGCGGAGCGATTATTTATGATGGGGAGGATATAAAAGGTAAGGAAGGCGTGCTGATGGTGAATGTTCCGCTGAAAAATCTGGCGATGAACGAGCTCAAAAATCCGGTGATGGCAAATGTGATCGGGCTTGGTGTTTTGTTTGGACTTATTGATTATGATATCTCGGGACTGAAAGAAGTCCTTGGAAAAGTTTTTGGGAAAAAGAGCGCGGAAGTGCGCGCGGCAAATGAAAAGGCGGCGCAGATGGGATGGGATATCGCAAAGGAAAAATGGAGTGATAAATTCGAAATTAAAATCAAAAAAGGAGCGGGGAAAAACGACATGTTTTTGATGGGAAATGACGCGGTGAGTCTGGGGGCTTTGAAAGCCGGCGTGAAATTTATCGGGGAATATCCGATGACACCGTCGTCTTCGATCCTGCATTTTATGGCTGAGTGGTCGGAAAAATACGGCGTGGTGGTGAAACATGTGGAGGACGAGATCGCGGCGGCAAACAGCATCATAGGTGCGGGGTTTGCGGGGGTGCGGGCGCTGGCGGCCACGAGTGGCGGCGGGTTTGCGTTGATGACGGAAGCCGTGGGGCTCGCGAGTATGAATGAAGTGCCGATCGTGATTGTAAATGTGATGCGGCCTGGTCCGGCGACTGGACTGCCGACGAGGACCGGAGCGGGAGATTTGCGGCAGGTGATTCATTCCGGGCAGGATGATCCTGTGAAACTGGTCATGTGTCCCGGAGATATTTTTGAATGTTTTGAAATGGGATTTGAAGCGTTTAATCTCGCTGAGAAATATCAACTGCCGGTGATTATCACTTACGATAAAAATCTGGGAGAGGGATATTTTACTGTGCCGGCGTTTGATGATTCAAAAATGAAAATCGACAGAGGAAGTGTGCTGACGCAGAAAGAATTGGAAAAGATAGGCGAGTACAAGAGATATTTGAGAACTGAAAATGGAGTGAGTCCGCGAACAATTCCCGGAATGAAAGGCGGAACGCACAGGGCGACGAGTGATGAACACAATGAGTTTGGAGAGATTTGTGAGACCGCGGAAAATAGAAAACTGATGGTGGAGAAGAGAATGAAAAAACTGGAAGCGGCGCTGGATGAGATGCCGAAGCCGTTATTGATCGGGGAAAAAGACGCGGAGATCACTTTTGTGACTTGGAATTCCACGAAGCTGGCTTGTCTGGAGGCAATGGAAATTCTTGGCAAAAAAGGAGTTAAGGCGAATATACTGCAGATACGCTCGGCGTATCCGTTCCACAAAAAAGAGGTGGTCGAGATTTTGAAAAAAGCGAAAAGGCTGGTGGCGGTGGAGCAAAACTATACTGCGCAGATGGCCGGGCTGGTGGCGGAAAACACGGGGATTTTGATTGAGGAAAAAATACTAAGATATGACGGAAGGCCGATGACGGCTGAAAATATAATCAGCGGATTAAAATTATAAATATGCCAACAACTTTAAAAGATTTAGAGACAAAAGATCGTCCAAACTGGTGTCCGGGATGCGGGGATTTTGGTATTCAGATGGCACTGAAGCAGGCGATCGTGAACCTGGGGCTGAACAAAGAAGAGGTTGTGATTTCGACCGGAATTGGCTGCGGGTCGAAAGTGAATCAGTGGATAGAGACATATGGATTTGCCGGGTTGCACGGCAGGAGTGTTCCGGTGGCGATGGGAATCCGGCTGGCAAATACCGATCTGACGGTGATTGATGTGGGCGGGGACGGGGACGGGTATGGGATCGGCATGGGACATTTCATAAACACGATGAGGCGAAATCTGAATATCACTTATATCGTGCAGGACAATCAAACCTACGGGCTGACGCTGGGGCAGACTTCGCCGACTTCGGAAAAAGGCATGCCTGGGCCGTCGACGCCGAAAGGCGTGATTGAAGAGCCGGTAAATCCGATACGGCTGGCGCTTTCGAGTGAGTGTACTTTTGTAGCGAGGGGTTTTAGCGGAGATGTGCCGCATCTGACGAAACTGATAGAGGCTGCGGTGAAGCACAAAGGCTTCGCTCTGATTGATACTTTTCAGCCGTGTGTGACATTCAATAAAATGAATACGTACGACTTCTTCAGGAAGAGAGTTTACAAGCTGGAGGATGAGGCTGGGTATGACAAGACGGATTTGAATGAGGCTTTTAAAAGAGCGGGAGAATGGGGAGAGAAAATTCCGATCGGGATTTTTTATCAGGTGGAAAGGCCGACATATGAGGATAGTGATGTGGGACTAAAGAAAGGCAATCCGGTGAAGGCGGATATTTCAAATGTGGATGTGAATGAGGTGATGCAGGGGTGGATGTGAGGGTTGACGCAAGGGGGTTTATGTCGTATAATCCGCTCCTTTATTTAGCATGTTTACGAATGGAACAGTCCGAAAAAATACAAACGGAGGAGATCGCTTCAGCGCTGAAAAATGTTTTTCAGGCATTTGGAGAAGGGAACGATGACGCAGTGGGTCCGGAGTTGGAACTGTTGTCGTCAGAAATATCTCGTTGGGTATTGCCTAAAATCATTAAATCTTTGCTTAGGACTATGTCGGAGCCCAATTTTTTTGAAATACCAAAGGGCATGTCAAGGTATGAATTCATAGGCAATATCAGTAAGGGGTTTGTATCAATCAGAACTACTACCGCAAAGATAGAATTAGTGAAAGTTCTAGATACTTTTCAGTCGAGGTTGTTCCCTTTAATGAAAGAGAAGAGGCTCAGGGCTTCGATGAAACCTGTTGGTGAAGCTGCTTTTTCAAGAATAGACGATATCCGTGACTTCGTCAGAGTATCGACTGAAATTATTTGCGAAGAATCCAGATTGAGACAGGCGATTGACGATTTTCAAAAACGCTCCACTGACCTGATCGAATACGGCGTATTGAGTATCGATGAATTATCTTCTCTCTTTGACATGTTTTATCATGATTTTTTGGATTTTATTTTCCGAAATGGTTTAAAAATACGCGGTCGACACCTAGACAAACCGCTTGATCTATCAAAAGAAAATATTCCAAATGAAGATTTTGATCTCGTAGCAGAAATGTCCGATGAAAAGAGAGAATTTGTCCTTCCTGCACCAGTTCTCTTTAGAAATTTGCTGAATTTAAAATTCAAAATAGATTTCGCAAAATCTTTGGGGATTATCGATCATGAAAATATTCAAAGAGAAGCTTTGGCTTCCGGACAAAAAGGTGCGAATTTAATGCAACTAAAATTTCTCATGGCAAATTCGTTTTTCCGCAAATATATAAGCGAAAAACACTGTGACATACCGGAATTTTTTGTAATCCCAACTTCTGTATATAAGAAATATGCTGCGGGAGAGGACATCTCTTCCGACCTGAAACAATACTACTATCAGATTCATGGGCCCGTTTATCTTCGGAGCAGTGCTGTGTTTTCAGAAGACGGGGAAAACATGACAGGAGCAGGTATATATGAGAGCGTTCCTCTAAAAGATGGAAGTAGTTTCGAAGTGTTTTTGGAGAAAGTGAAGCTGATTTTTGACTCCGTAAATTCTGAAAAAGCCAAAAATTACAGGGCTGAAAATGGCGTAATGTCTGAAGAAATGGCGATAGTGGTACAACAGAGAGTTCCTGCGCGTCCGGAAACGCAGGAGCTTGGCTACATGAATACCTCTATGGCGGGTCAACCTGATTTGGTGGAGATCAGTTTCGGAGATGGAAAAAGATTTATGTTTAAAAAGGGTCTTTCGATAGAGATGCTTCTAGCACAACGAAAATACGAGGCCCTAAAGCTTGGTGCCGCAAAGCTGTCTATTTTTCCAATTGATCATAAGAGTATCAATAATTCACGTCTTGGTTTTGAATGGTTACAACGCTTATTGACTTTGGCCTTGTTTTTAGATGTTCATTATGGGAAACCTGTCCAGATAGAATTTGCTTTGGAGCAGGTTGAAGAGAGAGATAGCCCGTATAATACTATACATTTACTTCAAACGAGACCGTTGCCAAAAAAATTTGCGGAAACCTCTGTTGTCGAATTTCCTGACGAAGAGCCGCTCTTTGAGGCAATGGCGGCAGGAACTGGAGATGTCGTACTGGATGTTCTTTTCGATGACAATAATGATAATGAGTTATGCGGAATTAGAATTTTTGAAAACAGCGAGGGATACAGTCATAAATCTAAAGAACTTTGCTTTCCAAGGAGTGGGGCCGTCGCTGTGCTTGGCCAATCTCGTTTAACAGGTGGTCATATTGAAACTTTGGCAGTAGAGAGAGGACTTCTTTGCGTGTTCAATGTTCAAAGCTGCACGGTTGAGGAAGCAAAAACGGCATTGAGAAGCTGCAAAAAAGTTAGGGTAGTGATGAACGGGTTAATATCCAGGGTTTATAAGTTGGAATAGTGTTCGCTTGACATATACATGATTCTGCCGCACAATTGTGCCTTATCGTATTTTTATGAATGGTTTTGTAGAAAATATAGAAAACATCGTCATTGACCATCTCGGTCTGGATGAAGTGAATGATGTGGAAAGGGCCGAGCTTTTTAGGATAATCGAAAATTTTACCCGAAGACTCAGGGAGGTTGTGCTAATGAAAGGTGATCTGAGAAAGACACGGTTTGAGGATCCTGACCTTGAGAGATTTGCAGAGTCGTTGCTTAGAGAAGTCGGCGAGATGGGCGAGAAATGGAGAATTGATGACTTAAA
>CAZHDA010000041.1:3654-7439 GCA_964531125.1 uncultured Candidatus Peribacteria bacterium | reverse complement strand
AAGGACTGGCATGAAGGGCACTTCAACAGTAGAAAGCCAAAAGCTGGGCAATGTTTTTGGATAATTGTAAACGATAAGAAAATTGGCGTAATTGCATATAATGTTATTGATGAGCAAAATCAACAGACCGAGATAGATATAATTATTGGAAGCGAGGAGGATATGGGAAAAGGTTATGGAAGTGACGCGATCAAAACTCTTTGCTGTTATATTTTTGAAAAATTAAAATTGAACAAAATATGGATTGAGGCTAGGGCAAATAACCCGCGAGCCATTAAGGCCTACCAGAAAGCCGGGTTTAAAAAAGAGCGCGTGCTAAAGGAAAACGAGTACTTTCAGGGGAAGCTTGTTGATTGTGTCAGATTTGGCTTACTTCGTGAGGATTTTACCTAAGCCAAGTTCGGAAAAAATTCACTCCGGTTCATTTGGTTGTCGAAGACACTTCGTCAGGAAAAGTTTGGATTGCCTTGATTTTTGGAATTTTGGGTTTAAGATTTGGAGTCCATGAAGAAGAAAAAAACTTACGCAGACAGACTTTTTGATGATTTCAAACACCATCTTGACCAAAGATTCGATCACTTGAAAAAAATTATGTACACGAAAGAAGATCATGCGAAATTCATGGCATGGTTGGAGAAGGAGATGCGAGATTTGCGTTCTTGACCTTTGATTTTTCTACGGAGTAGGTGTAAAGTTAAGGTATAACTTAACTTGCACCCTATGAACACGAAAATCATTGGCCTGAAAGAGTTCAGACAGAATCTTTCCGCTTATACAAAACAAGTTCAAAGCAAAAAAATGCGTTTAATAGTCCTGAACAAAAACATACCGCTGATTGAAGTGAAGCCGGTCGAAGAGAAAGAATTTATTCTCGAAAATTTGCGCGAAGAAGTCGCGGAAGCACGCGCACAGGTGAAACGCGGGGAGGTTCGTACTCTGGATGAAATTGAGAAATGAGGATTTGGGAGATTACAAATTCAGAATAGGAGCTTATCGCGTACTTTTTGATATAAATGAAAAAGGAGAGATGTGTATTTTGTATGTGCTGGCCATAAAGCACAGGAGTAAGGCGTACGCAGCTTGACATTATCAGGAAACAAGCTATATTCGAGCCACATATGAATATCTCTACTGAATCAAAGAAGGCCAAGAAACTTTACCTCCAAGCGGAGTAAGTTCTTGGTATTTGATTCGAAAGAGAACTTGGCCCCGCTCAGGAAGCGGGCTTTTTTTTAACCAAAAATTATGAGTATTGTAGTCGCAAAATTTGGAGGGACCTCAATGGGAAGCGCGCAGGCGATATCGCAAGTGGCGGATATTTTGGAAGCGACTGCCGGCGGGAAAGTGGCGGTAGTATCAGCAACAAGCGGTACGACTGACATGCTTTTAAAGCTTGGAGATCTGGCGGTCGCAGGAAAAAACTGGGAGGAAGAGTTTGAAGAATTGAAAATTAAACATGAGAAAATTTTGAATGAATTGGGAGCTGAAGTGGATTTGAAAGATTTATTTTTTCAGGCGGAAGAATTATTGAGAGGATTTGGTTTGGTAAAAGAGATGTCGCTGAGCGCAAACGACAAATTGGTAAGTTTTGGAGAGAGGCTGAGTAGCAGAATTTTGGCTGCGCTTTTGAAAAAAAGAGGAATCAAGTCCGAGGCGGTGGACGCTTTTGAAATTATTTTTACAGACAATGATTTCAAACAGGGAAATGTGAATTTTGAAAAAACTGACAAGGCCGTGTCTGCGAAAATTTTGCCGATGCTGAAGGATGGAATAATTCCTGTCGTCACAGGGTTTATAGCTCAGTCGGAAAGTGGCCAGTATATAACGCTTGGGAGAGGCGGGAGTGATTATACCGGCGGGATAGTGGCCGCGGCTTTGAACGCCGATGAACTCCAAATCTGGACCGATGTGGAAGGAATTTTCAATGCGGATCCACGAATCGTGAAAGAGGCGGGACCGATTGAAAAAGTTTCTTTTAATGAGGCGAGTGAGCTGGCGTATTTTGGCGCGAAAGTTTTGCATCCAAAGACGATTCAGCCGGCTGTAAAAAAAGATATTCCGGTGAAAGTTTTGAATACTTTTAATCCGAGCGCGAAAGGAACATTGATAAATAATGAAGAAACGAATTCACTAAAATCCGTGTCCTCCAAAAAAGGAATCAGCGTGATAAATATCTGCTCGAGCGGAATGCTAAACGCGCATGGGTTTATCGCGAGAATTTTTGAAGTGTTCGCAAAATATAAAGTGGCGGTGGACGTGGTCGCGACTTCGGAAGTGAGCGTTTCTATAACCGTAGACAGCGTCGTTGATGATGGACTGATAGGTGAATTGGGGGAAATCGGAGTCGTAACCACGCAGGACAAAATGGCGATAATCTGTCTCGTTGGAAACGGGATAAAAAATGATTCGACGGTTCTCGGAAAAATGTTTTCCGCTGTGGCAGGTCACAATATAAGCATGGTGTCTCAGGGGGCATCGCAAAGAAATGTGACTTTTTTGACGCGGGAAGAAGAGGCTACGGAGATCGTGCAAATTTTATTTAAAACATTCTTTAAAAAATAATTTTATGAGCGAAAAAGTTGTGGCAATCGCGGGCGCGACGGGCGCGGTGGGGGAGGAAATGATCAGATGTTTGCATGAATTAAAATTTCCTGTGAAGGAACTGAGGCTTTTGGCTTCGGAAAGATCCGCAGGAAAGGTCATGAAGACACCGTTTGGCGAAATAACCGTGCAAGCGATTTCGGAAGAGGCTTTTCAAGGTTGTGATATCGCTCTTTTTTCCGCGGGTGGAGATGTGAGCAAAGAGTGGCGTGAAAGAGTGGTGAAGGCCGGATGTTTGATGATAGATAATTCTTCGGCATTCCGATATGAAGATGATGTGCCGCTTATTATCCCAGAAATAAATGCGGGGGAGGCACACCGCAATCGCGGTGTGATGGCAAATCCAAACTGTACGACGGCGATCGCGGCGATGGCGCTGTGGCCCCTATATAAAGAATTTGGTTTGAAAAAAATAATCGTGAGTACTTATCAGGCGACGAGTGGCGCTGGCGCGCAGGCGATGCAGGAATTGCTGGATGAAACAAAGGTTGTTTTGGATGGAGGAAAGGCAAAGGCGGTGAAATTCGCGCATCCGATTCCATTTAACCTGATTCCACATATCGATAAATTTCAGGAGAACGGATACACAAAAGAAGAGATGAAGGTGGCCTGGGAAACATGGAAAATTTTTGGCGATAAGGAAATAAAAATTTCGTGCACTGCGGTGAGGATTCCGACTTTGCGGGCGCATAGCGAGAGTATCGTGATCGAGACTGAAAAGCCGGTGAACGCGGAAAAGGCCAGAGAGGTCTTGGGTAAAATGGAGGGGCTGAAAGTCGTGGATGATCCTTCGACGAACCTCTATCCTATGCCGTTAAATGTGAGCGGGAAATTTGATGTGGAAGTCGGCAGGATTCGCCAGAATTTGGTTTTTGGCGAACATGGTTTAGAATTCTTTGTGAGCGGTGATCAGCTGCTACGAGGCGCGGCGCTGAACGCGGTGGAGATCGCAAAATTATTTATCTAAAATTTTATGAAAATCGCATTGATCGGATATGGGAAAATGGGGCAGGCAGTAAAAAGAATCGGCGAAGAGAGGGGGCATGAGTTTCCCGTGATCGTGGACCATGCCGAAAAAGAGGCAACACACAAACATCTGGAAGCGGCGGCCTTGGAAGGCGTTGACCTTGTAGTAGATTTTTCGCTTGGAGAAAGCGTTTTGAAGCATATAGAAATTTGCGGAG
>CAZHDA010000041.1:0-3554 GCA_964531125.1 uncultured Candidatus Peribacteria bacterium | reverse complement strand
GAAAAGATTTTGCTGGAAAATATAGAGAGAAAAACAAAAATAGTGGAGGAAAAATTGGACCGAAAAAGAGAACCAAACGAGATTCATTTTGCGTCGTTAAGAGGGGGTGTGGCGAATTTCAATCATACGGTTGGTTTTGACGCGCCGGCGGATACAATCACGATCTCGCATGTGGCGAGGAATCGTGATGGCTACGCGCTCGGCGCGGTGAAGGCGGCGGAGTGGCTGAAAGGCAAAAGAGGATATTTTGAAATGAAAGATTTTTTAAATTTTTAATATATGGCAGATCGAAAATATGCTGGAGCGTGGACGGCACTTGTGACGCCGTTCAAAAAAGACTTGAGTTTGGATGAAGTGGCTTTGAGAAATTTGGTAAAAAAACAAATTGAAGGAGGAGTGACTGGGATTGTGCCCGTGGGAACGACCGGGGAGTCGCCGACTTTGCACGAGGATGAGGTGAAGAAGATTTTTGAGATTTGCGTGGAAGAATCTAAAAACAAAATCATGGTTATGGCGGGGACCGGTTCGAATTCAACTGAAAAAACCGTGGCGATGACAAAAGTAGCGAAAGAAGCTGGAGCAGATGCGTGTCTGGTGGTGTGCCCATACTACAACAAACCGACGCCTGAGGGCTTGAAAAGGCACTATACAGCGGTCGCAGAGGTGGGGCTGCCGGTGATTGTTTACAATATAAAAGGCAGGACGGGGATAAATATGAATACTGAAACCTTGATGGAATTGGCGAAAAATCCGATGATCGCAGGAGTGAAAGAGGCGAGCGGGGATTTGAATCAGATGAAAGAAGTGATTGAAAAAAGGCCTGATGAATTTACGGTTTTGTCTGGAGATGATGGGCTGACGCTGGAGCTGATGCGGATTGGTGGAGATGGCGTGATTTCAGTGGCGAGTAATATCGTGCCGGGAAAAATTTCCGAGATGGTAGAATACGGGCTAAAGGGAAATTTTGAAGAGGCCGCAAAAATAAATGAGGCGATGGCGGATATGTTTAAAAAACTTTTTATCGAGACAAATCCGATTCCGGCGAAATACTGCGCGCACAAAATGGGGCTTTGTGAACTCGTTTATAGACTGCCTATGTGCGAGCCGATGGCCGGATCGAGAATTATTCTAGATGAGATGATGGGAAATTATAATTTGATCAAAGCATGAATAAAGATGCGATTTATTATCCGCGTGAAGAAATTTTGAGGGCGTCAAAAAAGTTTGAGACGCCGTTCTTTCTTTATAAAGAGAAAAGGATTCGGGAAAATTGCAGGAATTTTGCAGGAGCTTTTCGGAGATATTTTCCGGACTTTGTGCCGCTGTATGCGGTGAAAGCTAATTCCAATCCTGAGGTGCTGAAAATAATTATCGATGAGGGATTTGGATTTGACGCGTCGAGCGAGACGGAAGTGTGGCTCGGGAAAAAACTGAAGACAGGCGGGATGTTTACCGGAAATTACAATCCGCCGGAGGAATTGAAATACGCGAAAGATAATGGATTTATGTTGAATCTGGATGATATTTCGATGTTGGGGGAAGTAGGAAAAATTGGTAAACCAATTTTTCTGTCATTCAGAATAAATCCGGGGGTCGGGAAAGCGAGTATTCAAAGCAATGTGTTGGCGGGACCGGATGCGAAGTATGGCGTGCCCTTTGAAAAAGCGACGGAAGCCTATGCGGCAGCCAAAAAGCTGGGGGTAAAAAAATTTGGAATTCATATGATGACCGGAAGCAATGTGCCGACTGGCGATCAAAATTATTTCGCGAATGTGGTGAAAAAACTTTTTGAAGTGGTGGCGGATGTGAAGAAAAAAACCGGAATTGAAATTTCAGTGATGAATATCGGCGGTGGATTTGGAGTGCCATACAGGCCGGAGGAAAAAAGTTTGGACATGGATAAAATCGCGAAAAGCGTGAGGAAAACTTTTGATGAGCAATGTAAAAAACATGGCTTAAAGGAGCCGGTATTGATGGCGGAGCCAGGGAGATGGATAGTGGCGGACGCTGGATGGCTGGTGACAAAAGTGACGGTGATGAAAGATTCATACAAAAAATTTGTAGGAGTGGACGCGAGCGCAAATGATATGCCGAGGCCGTCGATTTATGGCGCGTATCATCATGTGTCGGTGGTGGGAGGTGGAAAAAAATCAGAAAAAGTTTCGGTGGTTGGGAGAATTTGTGAAAATAACGATCAATTCGCGAAAGACAGAATGTTGCCGGTGATGAAAGTAGGTGATGTGGTCGTGATTCATAACTGCGGCGGGCATGCGTACGCGATGGGGCATAATTATAATGGGAGGCTACGGCATGCGGAATATTTGCTTGAGGTTGGTGGCAAAATCAGTCAGATTAGGAGGGCGGAAACGGTTAAAGATTTATATTCAACTTGTGAAATTTGAAGCTTCAAAAAAACTGGCCTCGCTAGCTCCATACGCGTTCGCGGAGATAAATGAACGCGTGGAGGCTTTGAAAAAATTGGGAATTAAACCAATTGATTTTGGGGTGGGGGATCCGAGTGAGCCGACTCCCGAGTTTGTGATTGAAGCGCTGGACGCGGCGGGGCATAAGCACGCGACCACCGGCTATCCGAGCTATATTGGCAGTTTGGAATTTCGAAAAGCGGCGGCCGGGTACATGAAGAGAAGGTTTGGAGTCGAGCTTGATCCGGAGACAGAAATCTCTTCGAACATCGGATCGAAGGAAGCGATTTTTAATTTTCCGCAGGGGTTTATAAATCCCGGAGATACTGTGATTATTCCTTCGCCGGGGTATCCGCCGATGAAGACGGGGACGATTTTTGCCGGAGGGGTGCCGTATTTTGTGCCGCTACTTGAGAAAAATAATTTCATGATTGATTATGAATCGATTCCGGAAAATGTGTGCGAGGCGGCGAAAATTATTTGGACGAATTATCCAAATTCACCGACGGGAGCGGTGGCAAGTCGGGAATATCTGGAAGGGCTGGTCGCATGGGCAAAGAAATGGAACATAATCATCGCGGCGGACGAGGGGTGTTATATTGATATTTATTTTGGTGAGAAACCGATGTCGATTTTGGAAGTGGCACGCGAAGGCGTGATCGCGTTTTATAGTTTGAGCAAGCGCAATAATATGACGGGATATAGGGTTGGGTTTGTGGCTGGGGACAAAGATGTGATTGATGTTTTCAAGAGACTGAAAACAAATATAGATTCGGGGACGGCGAGTGTGATTCAGGAAGTGGCGGTGACGGCGCTGAATGACGACAAACATGTGGAGATGATGCGCGGGATTTATAAGGAAAAGAGAGATGTGCTGGTGGAGGGGCTGAAAAAGATGGGTTTGGAAGTGCGTGCGAATGATGCGACATTTTATGTGTGGCAAAAAGTGATGGATGGTATGAGCGATGTGGAATTTGCAAAAAAATTGCTGGAGAAGGAGATAGGGATCGTGGTGACGCCGGGGAGTTTGATTTCGGATGAATGTGAGATGGATGGTGGACGCGTGAATCCGGGTGCAGGATATGTGAGGTTCGCGCTGATGCCGAGCATGGAAGAGGTGAAAGAGGCGGT
>CAZHDA010000040.1:5846-7771 GCA_964531125.1 uncultured Candidatus Peribacteria bacterium | reverse complement strand
GTTTCCGGCACAGCTTTTGTTACCTCTTCCGCCATACTTTTGTATTAATTTATCTCAGCATTATACCAAAAAATAGCCTAAATCTCAAGCACCAGCTTTGACAAAACCGCCAAATCACCGTTAATTCCGTCCCGGGACGGAAGATTCGTCCAAATCCCAAATTAGTCAAGCCGCCATCCCCCTATCCCATCATCCCCTCAAACTTCACCTTCTCTTTTTCGCCAAATGGCCCTATCAAAGCCATCCTCATCTTTTTCGGTTGAAGCAACTCACTAGCTACCCGCCTAACATCCGCCGCCCCAACCGCATCCACAGCCTTGAAAATCTCCTCCAACGACATCACTTTCCCATGCAAAAGCTCATGTTTCCCGATCAGATGAGCAAATTCCTCGCTGTCTTCCAAGCCCAAAACCAGCTTCCCCTTCAAATACGATTTCGCCTTCTGCAGCTCCTCCTCGCCCACATCTTCTTCCCGCACTTTCCTGTATTCCTCGATAATTCCCAAAATCGCCTCATCCACGCGCTTCAAATCCACTCCAGAATTCGTCACGATCGCCCCTGCGTCCGTATAATTGTCCGTACTAGTGTGAATATAATATGAAAGCCCCTTTGCCTCCCGCACATTCAAAAACATCCGGCTGCTCATATTCCCACCCAAAATCACGGCCAAAATCTTTTTCACAAAATGATCTTTGTGCGTCTCCGGATACCCCGGGAACCCTATGGCCAGATGCGCCTGCTCGGTCTTTTTTTCTCGAATGGAAATCCGCTCGCCATCTGACTGTTTCCAAGATTTAAACCCGTATTTTTTCTCGGTCTTTTTCATCTCAAAATATTTTTTCACAAGATCCAAAGCTTCCTTATGTTCGATATTTCCGGCAACGGCAATCACGGTATTGTCAGGCGTATAAAGCTCGTTTTTGTATTGCACAAAGCCATCATGAGTCACGCTCGAAATCAGCTCCTTCGTCCCGATCTGATCCCAGCCAAGCGGCTGATTTCCAAAAAGCAGCCCCTCAAAATCCCAACCGATCTGATACATCGGCGTGTCCTGATACATGTTGTATTCCTCCAAAATCACGCCCCGTTCTTTTTCAATTTCAGCCTGATCAAATTTTGAATTAATCAACATGTCGGACAACACATCAAAAGCAACTTCACGACTTTCCGAAGCCACTTTCACGTAGTACCCCGCGTATTCTTTTCCAGTAAAAGCATTGAATTCTCCACCAACGCGATCCACCGCCTCGGACACTTCTTTTGTATTTTTGTATTTCTTCGCGCCTTTGAAAAACATGTGCTCCAAAAAATGCGAAATCCCGCGAATCTCTTGTGTTTCATATCTACTCCCCGCGCCCACCAACACCAAAACAGTCACCGCTTTCGTCCCGGAAATCGTCTCTGTCACGATCCTCAAGCCATTTTTTAAAACAGTTTTTTGAAACATAAACTTGGTTTATAATGAAACTCCAACGACGCGGATTATACATGATGAACAGACACAAAAAAACATCCATAAACAAACTCACCTTTTTGATCATCGGCGCCAGCGTGATCACAGCGGTTTTGATCGGCCGCCTTTTTTATCTTCAGGTAATTAAAAATGACTACTACCAAAATTTAGCCACCGTAAATCAATCCGACTACACTGAAATTCCTGCGGAACGCGGTGAAATAATTTTAAGCGATTATCATTCGGGGGAAGAATTTTTGCTGGCAACAAATACAACCTTAAATTTACTCTTCGTTGATCCGACTCTGATCAAAGACCCACAATATGTTGTGAACAAAATCGGACCGTTGATTTTTGACATCGAAGATGAACGCGCCGCCGACAATGAAAGAATTGAAAAATTATCACGCAATTTAAAACCGGACATAACCGAAGAAGAAAAAACCGCTCTGCTAAAACCACTCACGGACGA
>CAZHDA010000040.1:0-5746 GCA_964531125.1 uncultured Candidatus Peribacteria bacterium | reverse complement strand
CGTTACATCGTACTCAGACGAAAACTTTCTCCGGACATTACCGACGCGATTAAGAAATTAATAAAGGAAGACAAAGAAAAATTACTAAGCGGGATCGGAATGAAAGAAGAATCTTTCAGGTACTATCCGGAAGGCTCGTTGGCGGCAAACATTGTTGGGTATGTAAACAATGACAACACGGGACAGTACGGCATCGAAAGTTCGTTCAACACAAAATTGGCCGGAGAAACAGGAAAATTTGAAACAAAACGCGACTCCATCGGCCGTCAAATAACCGTAGGCGAAAGCTTGCTGCAATCAGCCATCGACGGAGACGATATCATGCTCACAATAGACCGTTCGGTCCAGATGGAAATAGAACGCCTGCTGGATGAAGGCGTCCGTGAATTCCAAGCCGACAACGGTCAAGCCATCGTCATGAATCCAAAAACCGGAGAGATCATCGCAATGGCACATTCCCCAAGTTTCGACCCAAACAACTACGGCGATGTTTTCAGAAAAGTTGAAATAAACTTAACACCGGATGAAATCAAAAATCTCTACCCTACAAAAGACAAAGGAATTTACTACTTCTACACAAATCCTGCGACGCTCGCCTACTATCTGGTCTTTGAACAAAAAGACGAAGAAGGTGTCACGCGTTACTATCGATATGCAAATTTTGTCGGCCCTGAAGTTTATCACAACAAAATCGTTTCATGGCCCTACGAACCGGGCTCCGCCTTCAAACCGATCGCCATGGCCGCAGCAATAGACGATGGTGATGTCACGCCAAACACCACATACAACGACTCCGGACCGGTAAAAGTCGACTACAACAAATACACGGGAGAATACGATTTCGAGATCAAAAATGTTCTCGGATATTTTGGCTTGGTTGATATGAAAACCGTCATCGCAAAATCCCTAAACACAGGCATGACTTTCGTCGCGAAAAAAATGGGCCCCGCACTTTTTTATAATTATCTGGAAAAATTTGGATTTCTGGATCGCACAGATATCGAATTCGATACGGAAACAACTGGAAAAATCGAGTATTTTGCCGACTGGAGTGAATCCGAGCTTGCCACCCACGCCTTTGGCCAAGGTCTCACCATAACCATGATTCAGCTGGCAAACGCATATTCAGCCATAGCAAATGGAGGCATCCTCATGCACCCATACATTGTAAAAGAAGCCCGTCACGCCGACGGCTCCGTCACAACTACCGACCCCCACGAAATCCGTCGTGTAATCTCCGAAGACACTTCCGCGAAAATGATAGCGATTTTAGTAAATGCTGTCGAAAACGGTGAATCCCGCCAAGCCGGCGTCCCCACACATCATGTCGCCGCAAAAACCGGAACCTCCCAAACCTATAAACACGGTATCGCCCTCACAGGTGTCGGCACCACAGTCGCCTCCATCGCCGGTTTCGCCCCCATCGACGACCCGAAATTCGTCATCATCATCAAATACGACCACCCAAAAGCCGTAGAATGGGGCGGCTCCACAGCCGGCGTCACCTTCAGCAAACTGGCCACATACCTCTTCGATTACTACAACATTCCTCCGGACAAATAGATTTCTTTATTGAAAATCGCCAAGTTGCGTTGTAGAATGCGCAACCAATTTGTTAAAAGCATGACAAAATTAGAAAGACCAGCGAAAATGACCACGCCGACAGATATCACGGAAGAGATTGAAAGACTCCGCAACCTGTTTAAAATTGCAATAGATAGTGGTACCCCAAAAGTGAGAGCATACATAGAGATTGGAAAAGCGATAGGCAGAGAAAGGTCTTATGTCAAAGACAGAATAGCCTTAACCGTAAAAGGTCGCGATCATCTTTTAGAAGCTATTGGAAGTGGGAAACTCGGCCTCAAAGAAGCAATTAGTCTACGAAAAATAACCCTTGCCCAGCTAAAAGAATTCATCGAAGAAAAAGATCGCAAAAAGGAAGAACGGACGATGGCAAGAAAAAAACAATCTGCAGAGAGAAAAGAACGCAGGAGACAAGAAAAAGCCAATATTAGAATACTGCGAAAGGAGCAAAGAAAGTTGAAAAAAGCACAGGATCGAGAAGCACGAAGACAGGATCGAGAAGCACGGGAGAGAAAAGAAATAGATAGAGTTATGAGACTAATTGAGAGATACAGGGATATTCCGCTCGACAAAATTGAAAAAAAAATTTTAATGATACTAGCATGGAAAAATGCAATAAACGAAAATAACCAGGGATCAATAAGTCATAGTGGTCTGGTAGAAGCATTGTCGCCAGATCAATCAGGAACTCGCTCCAACTTAAAACCAGGCGAACAAGCTAGAGAAAAATGTTTACAAAATAACAACTACACAGTTAGAAATGCTATAAAAACCTTAGAACAAACTCTGCCAGCTTACGGTCTAATATTAACAATCACAAATCCAGGAGAAAATCCTTCATACAAAATTGATGTGGCCTCAGAAGTTTAGCATATTTTGTTTTTGACATAACCATAGGGCTCAATTACACTGCCCAAGCTTAATTGTGACTAAACATGTATGAATAAACCCGATTCACGCCTCCAGCAAAGCGGCTCTTTCCATCTCACGAGAAAGACCGACTACGGCCTGCTACTTCTCGCGGCCTTGGCTCAAAAATCCGACCAAATCTCTATCAAAAAAATCGCCTCCGAAAACAAAATCCCGCCTTCTTTTCTACAAAAAATCGCCTCCGAACTCCAACGCAGTCATTTGATCAAATCCACCCGTGGAAAATACGGCGGCCACACTCTGGCAAAAGCTCCAAAAGACATCACGATTCGCGAAGTAATCGAAGCCTTGGAAGGTCCTCTGGCCATCAGCAAATGCACTCATCCCATGAAACGCGGCACCTGTCTTTGCGCAGCACAATGCAATATCCGCGGCGGTATCGGCCGGATAAATTCCGAGCTCCAAGCGCTCCTTATGTCAAAAACCTTAAGCCAACTTCTTCCATGACAAAAACCACTTTAAAAATTTCCGGTCTCCGCGCGAAAATCGAAGACAAAGAGATACTCAAAGGTCTTAATTTAACAATTCGCTCCGGCGAAATTCACGCCATCATGGGCCCAAACGGATCAGGCAAAAGCACTCTTTGCAATGTTCTCATGAATCATCCGAAATACGAAGTCACCGGCGGAAAAGTTTCGCTCAACGACGAAGACTTATTGGAAATGGAAACAGACGAACGCGCTCACAAAGGGCTTTTTCTTGCATTCCAACATCCGATAGAAATCCCAGGCGTCACCTTTGCGAATTTTCTCCGGCTGGCAAAAAACGCGAACAAAAATGAAAAGCCGATCGGACCGGCCGACTTTCATAAGGTCCTCAAAAAAGGCCTGAGCGCACTAAAGATGAAGGACACTTTTGCCGAACGATTTGTAAATGCGGGACTTTCCGGAGGCGAACGCAAGCGCGCTGAGATAGTCCAAATGTCCATATTGAAGCCGAAAATAGCCCTTCTCGACGAGATTGATTCCGGCCTTGATATCGATGCTCTCCGCGTCGTGGCAAAAGGCATCAATGATATTTTTGAAAAAGAAAAACCCGCGATTTTGATCATCACACACTATCAGAGAATTTTAAATTACATCAAACCTCATTTTGTTCACATCATGAGTGACGGAAAAATTATCAAATCCGGAACAGGAGCGCTCGCTCACGAACTCGAAAAACACGGCTACGAAAAATATGTGAAATAATTTTATGGCGATTCCAACATCAACGAAAAAACTGATCGACACAACTTTCGGAACTTACAAGTTTGGTTTCCGAACCCATGTCGCAAACGCTTTCAAAAGCCCAAAAGGCCTGAACGAAAATATGGTTCAGGAACTTTCAAAACGCAAAGACGAGCCGAAATGGATGATGGACTTTCGCCTCCGTGCTCTGGAGATTTTTAATAAAAAACCAATGCCGGAGTGGGGCGCCGATTTAAGCAAAATCGATTTTGAAAATTTGCATTACTACATCATGCCTCCGGAAAAAGGGAAAAAAAACTGGGGCGAAGTAAATCCTGAAATCGCAAATGCATTCAGTCTCCTTGGAATTCCGCAGGCGGAGAAAAAATTTCTCGCCGCCACATCCGCCCAATTCGAATCCGAAGTGGTCTACAGTTCGCTTCAGGAAGCCCTTTCCAAGCAAGGCGTAATTTTTGATTCCACGGACAACGCGCTAAAAGCCTATCCGGAATTTTTTAAAGAATATTTTGGAAAAATTATTCCGGCAAACGACAATAAGTTTGCTGCCTTGAATTCTGCGGTTTGGTCTGGCGGAACTTTCATCTATGTTCCAAAAAATGTTGAAGTCGCGCTCCCTCTACAGGCTTATTTCAGAATGAATTCCGACAACATGGGACAATTTGAACGCACGCTGATAATCGCGGACGAAGGAAGTAAAGTGCATTATATTGAAGGCTGCACGGCACCTGTTTCTTCTGCAAATTCGCTGCATGCCGCAGTAGTCGAAATAATCGTCAAGAAAAACGCCCGCGTCCAATACACCACGCTCCAGGACTGGGCTCACAATATTTACAATCTCGTAACAAAACGCGCTTACGCCTACGAAAACGCGGAGATGTTTTGGTTGGATTGCAATATCGGCTCACATGTCACAATGAAATATCCGGCCATCTATTTGATGGGGCGCGGCGCCAAAGGCGAAGTCCAATCCCTCGCCTTTTCAGGTAAAAACCAACATCAGGACGCCGGCGCAAAAATCATTCACGCCGCGCCCGACACATCCTCCACGATAAATTCCAAATCCATCAGCAAAGCCGGAGGACGTACCACGTACCGCGGCTTGCTCAAAGTCGCCAAAGGCTCCTCCAACATCAAAGCGAAAATCAACTGCGACGCCCTCCTCCTGGACGAGGACTCCCGCTCCGACACTTACCCCACAAACATCATCGAAGAAGACGATGTCTCTATCGCACACGAAGCCACAGTTTCCAAAATCGGCGAAGAACAAATGTTTTATCTCCGTTCCCGCGGCCTCTCCGAGCAGGAAGCCAGCTCAATGATCGTCAACGGCTTCGCCGATCCCATCATCAAACACCTGCCAATGGAATACGCGGTCGAATTAAATCGCCTCATCGAAATGGAAATGACAGGCTCAGTTGGTTAAAAAAAATACCATGCATCACCTCGTCGAATTTGGCACCAGTTTGCCACAAAACCTCACTATCAAAGCCAACGAGCATCGCATTCTCGTCGCCGATACGCTAAACACGACCGACATTATTCTCGAAGAAAATTCTTCGCTAACCTTAGTCGCCGTTCTCACAAAAGGTTGGACCGAAAAACAATTTCTAAATTTCTACCTCGACGGTGAAAACGCCACTTTAAATTTCATCGCAATGATCATAGGAAAAGATTCAAACAATTTTCCCTTTGAAACAATTTCAAATCACGAAATCCCACGCACCAGCGCGTACTACAAAGTTCGTGGCGCCATGTCCGACCATTCCAAAGTTTATTACAAAGGAAATCTCATCATAAAAAAAGGTGCGCAAATCACAAACACGCACCTCGCTCATCACACGCTCATGCTCTCACCAAACGCAAAAGTCGAAACAATCCCCTCTCTCGAAATTCTCGCCGACGATGTGAAAGCCGGCCACGCCGCCACCATCGGCCGCGTCGACAAAGAAATGCTTTTTTATTTTCAAAGCCGCGGCATCGACCAAAAAACCGCTACAACAAGCCTCACCCGCGCCTTCATGCACGCCGACCTCGAACACATC
>CAZHDA010000039.1:2997-7983 GCA_964531125.1 uncultured Candidatus Peribacteria bacterium | reverse complement strand
ATAGCTCCCACAAATCGCTTATCGCTTTTTTAGTGGAAGTTTCCAAATCTGGAAACCGCTCGTCATGATCTTTCATCATCAATGCCAGAATACTTGCGACCTCCTCATAATGATCCGGATGAAGTTTTAGATATTCGACAACTTTCCTCGCTAAATTTGTTACCGTTTTTTTAAATCTTGCGCCATCCTCATCTATGTAAATGTTATATTCGGGTGGCACATGGCTGTCCCAATATGTAGCCATTTTTTCATGAGAATCAATTCTCTCATCACCAATTCTAGGTGGCTGTACATGAATAGGATCTGTCGTCCTCATTGCTTTCGAGTGTTGACGCCTCACTTCCATCAATTGATCGTCAGGGATCACCACCTCTGCTCCAATCGCATTCCAAAGTCTTGATGCAATTTTAAAAACCACCCTTCCAACATAACTCATGTTTCTGTCCCAAATCATTTTTTCAATAAATCCAACCCCCCATTTACCGCGTCTGATATTCGCATCTTCAACCTCTTTTCTGTGCCTGTAACCCGTCTCTAAAGCATCAAAAAATTTCTTAGACTCGGGCACCAAACTGTTAGTAAAATCCACCAGATCGAATTCTGAAGGAACAACTTCTTTTGGAGCTTCATCCACCTTGCCGGACTGGGCGGCACGCGCACGCAGTTGGTCCGATATGTCCGGAGTCATATTGGCAGTATCCACAACTCCTTCCATCCTTTCGCCATCGACATGTCCATCATTCCTGTCCCCAGTTCTCTCCAATAAATCTTCGAGTTTCCCACTCATATATTTTTGTTAAGGGTATTATAGTAGTCCCGTTAATTTGCATTTTCAAGCCATTTTTATTAGATTGAAGACCAATATGAAACGCATTGTTATCAAAATCGGGACGAATGCGATGACAAAGCCTGACATGACGATTGACGCGAATCTGCTCAAATCGCTCGTGGCGGAATGTGCCAAGGCGCGAAAATCGGCTGATATTTTGATCGTGAGCTCTGGCGCGATGGGCTGCGGGCATACGCTGATGAAGATAGGAAGACATGACGAAGTGACGCGAAGACAGCTGTATGCCGTGGTCGGGCAGGTGAAGCTGATGAGTCTTTATGCAGATTTTTTTGGAAAGCACGGGCTAAATGTGGCGCAGATGCTTGCGACCAAAAATGATTTTATGAATCGGGCGCACTATTTGAACACGAAAAATTGCCTTGAGTCCCTATTCAAAGAAAAAATCGTGCCTGTGATGAATGAAAATGATTTTGTGGCGGTGGAGGAGCTGATGTTTACAGATAATGACGAACTGGCAGGCATGGCCGCTAAAATGATCGGGGCAGACAAAATGATTATGCTTACGAATGTGGATGGTGTTTTTGATGAAAAAGGAAAAGTAATCAGCGAATTTGGACTAAAAGATGGGATGCCAAAGCATCTGGCGACAGCTGACAAATCTTCATTTGGAAAAGGAGGAATTCAAAATAAATTTAAAGTAGCAAAGATGGTCGCGGAAAGCGGCACTGAGGTGGTTATTGCAAACAGCCGCGCAAAAAACGTGATTGGCAGGATATTGAAAGGCGAGAAAGTCGGCACAAAATTTAAAATAAAAAGATGAAGAAAATTTGCATAATCGGGGTCGGGAATATGGGAAAAGCGATGATGGAGGCGCTTGAAGCCCGCGGGTTTGAAGTGTTTGGAGTGGAAAGAGGTGAGAAATTGGTTGAGAGTGATTGCTATATTCTTGCGATGAAACCTCAGGATTTTATTGATTTTAAAATCGAAGACAAACTCGTGATTTCCATAATGGCCGGCGTTTCGATTGAAAAAATTCAAAAAGGATCAGGGACAAAAAGGGTAGTAAGAGCGATGCCAAATCTGCCACTAAAGGTTGGGAAAGCGTTGACCGGATGGATAGCGAGTATGGAAGTCAGCGAAGAGGAGAAAGAGTTTGCAAAAACGATATTTGAAAGTTTTGGAGAGCAAATCGAGGTGGAGAATGAAGATAAAATAAATTCCATAACTGCTTTGAGCGGCAGCGGGCCTGCGTATTTTTATCTGCTTGCGGAATTGATGAAAAATGCGGCTATTGGCATTGGTTTTAGGCAAGAAGAAGCTGATAAAATTGCGAAAAACACACTGATTGGTGCGGCGGAATTATTGGACAAGAGTGAGTTTTCTTTAAGTGATTTGAGAGGAAAAATTACTTCAAAAGGCGGGACAACTGAAGCGGCGATAAAATATCTGGAGGAAAACGGACTTGAGGACTTGGTGAAAAACGCAATAAACAAAGCTGAAAATCGTGCAAAAGAATTAAACGGTTAATATGAATCTTCTGGAAGTTTTAAAAAAAGCAAAAACTGAAAGCCGAAAACTGGCAGTGATTCCGGATACTACGATCCGGCATGTACTCTACGACCTGGCTGACACCTTGCTTGCGGAGACGGAGAGGATTTTGAAAATAAACTGGAAAGACCTTACAAAAATCAAAGAAAACGATCCGATATATGATAGAATTTTTCTTGATGAAGAACGGGTAAAAGCGATGTCTCGAAGCGTGAGAGAAATTGCAGACTATGACTCCCCCATCGGCAAAATACTGGAGGAAAAAACCTTGAAGAACGGTTTGAATTTGAAAAAAGTGAGTGTTCCTTTAGGCGTTGTTGGCGCTATTTTTGAAGCGCGACCGAATGTGGTGACCGATATTTTCGCACTATGTTTCAAAGCAAAGAACGCATGCATACTTAAGGGCGGCAGTGATTGTAACGCCACGAACGAGGCTCTGATGAAATTGATCAAAAAATCGATGGAGAAGTTTTTAAAAAATTCAGATGCGGCAGTGATGCTTACAAATGACAAAAAAATTGTCGGAGAATTTATGAAGGCGGATAAATATGTGAATGTGCTGATTCCACGGGGTGGAGCAGGACTTATTGAATTCGTGCGAAAGAACTCCAGTATTCCCGTGATTGAAACCGGTGCCGGGGTAGTGCATGTTTTCTTTGACGAAAGCGGAAAAACCGACATGGGCAAGCAGATTGTTTTGAATGCGAAGACGCAGAGACCGAGTGTGTGTAACGCGATGGATACTTTGCTCGTGCATGAGAAAAAACTGCCGGAGCTTCCCGATCTGTGCGTGATGTTGGAAGAAAAAAGCGTGGAGATTTTTGCTGACACGAAGGCTTATGAGGCGCTTAAGGGAAGATATAAAGATGATTTACTCAAAAAAGCAGAAAAGGACAGTTTTGGATGTGAATTTCTAAGTTTGAAAATGGCAGTAAAAACCGTAGCTGGCGTGGATGAAGCAATTGAACATATAAATACATTTGGCTCCGGACATAGCGAGACGATTATCACCGATAACCGTGAAAATGCTGAAAAATTTTTAGAGGAAGTGGATGCGGCCTGCGTATATGTGAACGCGTCGACAAGATTTACCGATGGTGGAGAATTTGGGATGGGAGCGGAAGTCGGTATAAGTACGCAAAAATTGCATGCAAGAGGGCCGATGGGTCTACGGGAGCTTACGAGTTACAAATGGGAGATAGTTGGAGATGGACAAGTCAGGTAAAAACTTATAGACTTAAAAACCAAATCTAACTTTTTGATGTGTCTTACGAAACAATCGCGGGTGAGACAGCGAATGTAAATAGACCTGTGGACCGATTTATACAGGATAATTTCGAAAATCCGTGTTGTCATGAATTTACCGAAACCGCTACTCAAAGCGGAGAAAAACCAAAGGAAGTTATAGTAGTGGCAAATCGCGGAGTAATCGCGTGGGAGATAATAAGAGAAGCGAGAGCGATGGGCAAAAAAGTTATTGTCATGCAGGATAACGGGGATATGCCATGGCGAGAAGCGTTGGAAAGGAATGATGAGAATTTTGAAAATCCGGATGAGATATTTGTTTTCCCAAATTGTTTTTCGAAAACGAAATCAAATGGATATATAACTCCTGCAATGAATGCTCTGCAGGAACTAAAAGAAAGACTCGTGTCGGAAGGTATAGATTTGAAAACCGTGGCCATACATCCCGGATATGGACTTTGGTCTGAAGATAGCGCCCATATAGCATATGCAAGAAGACTCGGGTTCTCTTTTGTAGGGCCTGGGCCGGAGTGCGTATTTCACTTGGATAAAATCGAGGCAAAGAGATTTGCCGGCGAAGCCGGATTTGCCATCCCAAAAAGCTCTCAGGAAATCACCAATGTGGATGATGCTATGAAATTTTTTGATGAACATAGAATTTTCATAAAGACTTTCCTATTTAAAGTGGCGGAAGGCGGCGGCGGCCGTGGCCAAAAAAAAGTTTCAAACCTTAATCGTAACGAATTTGAAGAAGCAGCCAAAGAATTTTTGGAAAATCATGGCAGATTTAGTATTGATGAATTTATCGCGCATAATCTGCATATTGAATTTCAATTCCTATCCGACAAGGATGGTAATTTGCGTTTCATGGGTGCGAGAAACTGCACGATGCAAAGGGATCATCAGAAATATATAGAAGAGACAGCCGACTTGGATCAGAGCGTTATTTCCATGATAGTCGCACAAGCGAATGAAATGATGAAGTTGATGAAAGAGAGAGCCGGCAAAAATTATGAAGGTGCTTTCACTCTGGAAACTCTTTACAGTTTGCAAAATCAGGAATTTTATTTTTTGGAAGTGAACAGGAGAATTCAAGTGGAACATCCCGTGACCACTCACGAAGGAAACGCAAATTTGATTCGTGGAATGCTGGAAATATCCGACGGGAAAAAGCTGAAAGATCAAAAAAAAATCGATGAAATGCGACCTGAACAGCGAAGATGGGTAATGGAGGCCAGAATTTGCGCGGAGGATGTGATAACCAATCCAACGCATAAAAAATGGGCCGGTGGTGGTACCAATTTTTGGCCGACTGAGGGAGTGATAACCGACTGGGAAATCCCAACAGGCGAGGATGTTTTTGTATACACGGATCCACGAATAAAAACCGGAAGTCATATTTC
>CAZHDA010000039.1:0-2897 GCA_964531125.1 uncultured Candidatus Peribacteria bacterium | reverse complement strand
GTTGCAGATGAAAATCCATTTGAAATGACGGATGTGGATATGAAAAAAATCCATGTGGTTCAAAAAGCGCGCAAGCCGTTGTCCGATATCCTACACAAAAAACGATGGTGTCTTTTTTACTACCCAAATCTGGCTTCGGCGGCTTTCGCAAAAAAGAGCCTGGAAGAGTGGCAGGATTTTGTTTTTGACTGCTGTCTGGTGGATTGGAAAAAAGAAGAGGCGATGCAAAAGAAATTTATCGCGCTGATGAGCAAAGTGGATAAAGTGCATGTGAAAGGCAAGGAAACTGACATGACGCTGTCCGTTAAAGGCCAAAAATGGCGAACTTGTTGCGGAACGCACAACTTGCCGGACGGGGAGATATTTACTTCACCGGTAAGAAAATCGGTAAACGGCGTGATACGATACAACGTCCCGACGCATTATAATTCGCATGATTTTGAATGGGTTAAGCTGACGCTAAAAGACGGAAAAGTCGTGAAAGAGGAGTCCAACAACCAGAAAGCGCTGACGGAAATTTTGGGAACTGACGCGGGAGCCAGATATTATGGTGAGTTTGCTTTTGGCTTGAACAAGACCATAAACAAGCCGACACGACAGATACTTTTTGACGAAAAGATGGGCAAAAGTTTGCACATGGCGCTTGGAAAATGCTACGACGAGTGCCCGAACGGAAATGATTCAAATGTGCATTGGGATTTGATTTTCAGATTTGACTGGGCAGGAGCGGAGATCTGGTTTGATGGGAAAAAAGTGTATAGCAAAACGAAGTGGGTTGATAAGAGATTTGCGTTTTTGAATTAGCGGATTATTTTATTTCGAGCACGATCGGGCAGTGATCCGAGCCTGTTACATCAGTGAGGTGATAGCAGTTTTTGATATGACTTCGGAAATTTGCGCTGACGAAAAAATAATCGATTCTCCAGCCGACATTTCTAGACCTGGCGCCGGAGCGCTGGCTCCACCAAGTGTAGTTGTTTGGCTCAGGATTGAATTCGCGGAAGCAGTCTATGTAGCCGTGAAAGACGAGTTTGTCCATCCACGCGCGTTCGATTGGCAAAAAGCCCGAGATGTCTTCGTTTTCTTTTGGACGAGCGAGGTCGATGGGTTTGTGCGCTGTGTTTACATCACCGGTTATGATCAAGTGTTTGCCTTTTTTTACGAGCGAGTCGAAATACGCAAGTGCGGCTTCGTAAAAATCCATTTTATACTTCAGTCGAATGTTCCCGCTTTTGCCGTTCGGGAAATAAATATTCAAAAAAATGAAATCACCGAAATCGGCTGAAATGATGCGGCCTTCGGAATCGAAGCGATGGATATCGAAACCGTAAGATATGTGAAGTGGTTTTACCTTTGAGTATAGCGCCGTGCCGGAATAACCAGGACGATCCGCTGAATTTATATAGCCGTAATAATTTTTTGGCGTAAGTAATTCCTGTGGCAGCTGGTCCGCTTTTGCTTTCACTTCCTGAAGTCCGATGATGTCGGGAGATTCTTTGTAGAGCCAGTTTAGAAAGCCTTTCTTTTGAATTGCTCTGAGTCCGTTAATATTCCAAGAGATGATTTTCATGAGCTCATTCTAGCCGATTTTGATTTTTAATGAAATTTCGGCTATATTTGTCAGGCGTAATTTTTAACTCATTTTTCTATGGCTAAAGATAAAGGACTGATTTATTCAATAATTTTTGCGGCAGTGGCGATCACCGGCGCTCTTGTGTTTCTGGCATATCAGATGGGCGGCGGTTCAAACAAAGATCTGCAGGTGGAGATTGCCAAAGGCATTCAAAAATATGTAGACGAACAAAACGCGAAATATCAGGCGCAACAAGAACCGACCGTAAAATTAGAAGAAGGCAAAGACTACACCGATGATGATCCTGTTTTGGGCGAAAAAGACGCTCCAGTGACTATGATCGAATTTTCGGATTATGAATGCCCATTCTGCCAGAGACATTTTAAGGAGACTTATCCAAAACTGGTTTCGAACTATGTTGAGAGTGGAAAGTTGAAAATTGTTTTCAGGGATTTGGTATCTGTATCATCTCACAATCCATGGGCGACAAAAGAAGCCATCGCGGCGAACTGCGCGGGCGACCAGGGCGGAGACAGTGTGTATTTCAAATATCATGATCTGGTTTTCCAAAACACACGGGCAAATGGCGCTGGGCTCGCTGATGGAGACGAGGGACTTTATAATTTTGCAAAGGAATTGGGGCTGGATGTGGAAGAATTCAAAACTTGCTATACAGAGGAAAAATTTAAAGATGAAGTCGCGAAAGATATCGAAGATGCGCACGCCATTGGAATATATGGCACGCCAAGCTTTTTGATCAATGGAACTTTTGTGGAAGGAGCCAGAGAGGCAGAGATTTTGAGCGCGATTGAGCAGGCACTAAAAGTGGCCAATCAGTAAAGACCGGCCACTTTGAAAATTAGAATTTATTTAACATTCATAAATTCTTTCATCTGGCCCCACTGATCGCCATCCGTGAAATAGCGCATCATTCCGTAGTATCCGCGCATTCCCCATCCCATAGTAAGGACGGAGCCGATATAGCCGATCACAATGAGCGTGATCGCCCATTTTAACAAATCCTTTCCTTTCAGATTTTTGATCAGCCAGGCAACCAGCAAGATCAGGCCTACTCCGGCGACCAGCATAAGGAGTGCGTGAAACTGCATGCTCCAATACCAGCTTCCGGTTCCGAAACCGTTGTTCAACATCATAGTGAGAGGGTTAAAAAAATTGATTTGGGAGTGATTTGAAAGTATTATAGCCGAAAGAGTATAAATGAAAAGCATGAAGGAGCTGCTGAATAAAAAGGCGCCGGATTTCCGGCTACAGGATCAGGACGGGAAGTGGCATAGTTTGGCTGATTATAAGGGCAAAAAGGTGT
>CAZHDA010000038.1:5331-8111 GCA_964531125.1 uncultured Candidatus Peribacteria bacterium | reverse complement strand
GAATTGATCATCGGCGACCGTCAGACAGGCAAGACCGCCGTTGCGATCGACGCGATCATCAATCAAAAGGGGCAGGATATGATCTGTATTTATGTGGCGATTGGTCAGAAGGAGTCGAAAGTTGCAAAAATCGTGGCGGAATTGGAAAAACATGGGGCGATGGATTATACAATCGTTGTAAAAACTTCGGCTTCGGATCCGGCTTCCATGAGCTATCTGGCGCCATTTTCAGGATGCGCGATGGGTGAATTTTTCCTGGACCAGGGCAAAGATGTTTTGGTTGTTTATGATGATCTTTCCAAACATGCATGGTCTTACCGTGAAATCTCTTTGTTGCTTCGACGTCCGTCCGGTCGAGAGGCTTATCCTGGAGATGTATTTTATCTGCATTCACGCCTTCTCGAACGAGCCTGCCGTTTGGATGAAAAATATGGCGGAGGTTCGTTGACGGCTTTGCCTATCATTGAGACTCAGGCCGGTGATGTTTCAGCTTATATTCCGACAAATGTTATTTCGATTACCGACGGTCAGATATTTTTGGAATCGGACCTTTTTTATAAGGGTATTCGTCCGGCTTTGAATGTGGGTATCTCGGTTTCCCGCGTGGGATCCGCGGCTCAAACAAAAGCCATGAAAAAGGTTGCCGGGAGGATGAAATTGGAGCTGGCTCAGTATCGTGAACTCGCGGTTTTCGCGCAGTTTGGTTCTGATCTGGACGAAGGGACCAAAAAGCAATTGAACAAAGGAGACCGTCTGACCGAAATTCTAAAACAGATTCAATACGCGCCATTTTCTCTGGAAAAACAGGTGGTGATTTTGTATGCCGGCGTAAATGATTATCTGGAAAATGTGCCTACTGAAAAAGTAAAAGAATATGAGGAACAGCTTTATAAATTTATAGAGGCAAAGCATTCTGAAATTTTCAAGGAAATTGCCAAAAGCAAGGAGCTGAAGCCAGAAACGGAGGAAGCTTTGAAGAAAGCTTTGAAGGAATTTAATTCACATTTTAAGGTTTAAAAATGGGTGGTAATGTCAAAGAAATAAAGCGCAAAATCAAGTCTATCAATTCCACGCGACAGGTGACGAAAGCGATGGAACTGGTGGCGACTTCGAAAATGAAAAAGGCCGTGGATAATGCCGTGAGATTGCGAGCGTATGGATATCTGGCTTTAAATATTCTTGGAAAACTTTCTGAAAAGCACACGAATTTGCATAAATTTTTTCAGAAACGCGAAGTGAAAAATATTTTGGTGGTGTTTTTCACCACCGACAAAGGACTTTGTGGTGGACTTAATACAAATCTTTGCAAGAAAATAATGACCGTGATGAAGGAAACTGAGGGCGACGCTAAAATTCATGTGGTGGCTTCAGGAAAAAAAGGCGCGGAATTTTTGAGAAGGGCGGGGAAAGAGGTTGGATTTGTGTTTCCGGCTTTTTCAAACAATCCGAAATTTTCTGATATTGTGCCGATAAGCAAGATTGCTTTGAAAGGTTTTTTGAATGGAGAATACGACAAAGTTATAGTTGTTTATCCGGACTTTGTCTCCACACTTCTTCAAAAACCGGTGGCGAAAACTTTGCTGCCGTTTTCCACGGATGTTTTCGCGGCGATGCTTGAAGAGCTTGGTTCAAAATTCAGTAAATATGTGAAACCTGTTGAAAAAGATTATGACTACAAACTGGAGCCGTCCGAGATGTATATCATTGAGAATATTGTGCCTCAATTGACGGAAATGCAGCTTTATCAAGCGGTTTTGGAAGGAGCAGCCAGTGAGCACAGCGCACGGATGGTGGCGATGCAAAATGCGACGAAAGCGGCCACTGAATTGCGCGATGATTTGGTGCTTACTTACAATCAGGCGCGACAGGCGGCAATAACCGCGGAAATCGCGGAAATTGCGTCGGGACTGATCGCATTATCATAATAATTAATTTAAATAAACAAAATATATGTCTGGAAAAGTATCACAAATTATCGGGGCGGTGGTGGATTGCACTTTTGAAGGGGAAGAGTTGCCTAAAATCTATGACGCTCTTGAGGTAAAAATCGGAGATGAGGTTTTGGTTTTGGAAACCCAGCAGCATCTTGGTGGGAATGGCGTGAGAACTGTGGCGATGGGAACAACCGATGGTCTGAAACGACACTCAGAGGTGAAAAATACCGGTGCTCCGATCACTGTTTCTGTGGGAAAAGACACTCTTGGAAGAATGTTTAATGCTCTTGGTGAGCCGCTGGATGACATGCCTGTTGTAAAAACCGGCAAAAAATATCCGATTCATCGACCTTCTCCAAAATTTGACGAGCAGTCCACGGAGACCGAGGTTTTGGAGACCGGTATCAAAGTTATTGACTTGATCTGTCCGATTGTAAAAGGTGGAAAGGTCGGTCTGTTTGGAGGAGCCGGCGTTGGGAAGACGGTTATCATTCAGGAGTTGATTCGAAATATTGCGCAAGAACATGGAGGTTTCTCGGTGTTTGCCGGAGTTGGAGAGAGAAGCCGTGAAGGTAACGATCTGTATCATGAAATGAAGGATTCCGGAGTTTTGGGAAAGACGACTTTGGTGTTCGGTCAAATGAACGAACCACCCGGAGTTCGTCAGAGAGTTGGTTTAACAGGCGTAACCATGGCCGAATATTTCCGTGACGAAGAGGGTCAGGATGTGTTGCTTTTTATCGACAATATTTTCCGATTTACGCAGGCCGGCTCTGAAGTATCCGCTCTGCTCGGACGCATCCCTTCAGCTGTAGGTTATCAGCCAAATCTGGCTACGGAAATGGG
>CAZHDA010000038.1:0-5231 GCA_964531125.1 uncultured Candidatus Peribacteria bacterium | reverse complement strand
ATTTTGCAGAGATACAAGGATTTGCAGGATATCATCGCCATTCTTGGTATGGAGGAATTGTCCGAGGAGGACAAGCTGACGGTGCGTCGTGCACGCAGGATTCAAAAGTTTTTGTCCCAGCCGTTCTTCGTGGCTGAAACATTTACGGGTCGCCCCGGAAAATATGTTTCTCTAAAGGAGACGATTAAAGGATTCAAAGAGATTTTGGATGGCAAACACGACGGCGTGGACGAAGGGGCGTTTTACATGCGTGGAATGATTTCCGAAATTCACGAAAAATAATTTTTGAAATGAAGACAATCGAACTAAAAATCGTGACTCCTGAAAAGGTCGTGTATGACGGCGAAGTTGAAGGCGTTTCCTTTCCTACAGTGGAAGGTGAAATAACCGTTTTGCCCGGTCATATACCGATTATTTCGGCGATCAAACCTGGGGAATTGAAGATTAAAAAGAGCGGGAAGGTTGAGTTTTTTGCCGTAACAAAGGGCGTTATAGAGGTTGACGGCAAGAGGATAACGATGCTTGCGGATGCCGCAGAAAAAGCTGAAGACATAGATGAAAAGAGGGCGGAGGAGGCGCGAGCGAAGGCAAAGAAATTGATGAGTGAGAAACGCATGGATGAAGAGGGATATGCAGATGTGGTTGCGGAATTGGAGAGGGCGCTGTCGCGCTTGAGAATTGCTCGCAAACGCCGTCGTGGCAGTAAGGCATCATTTGAAAATTGATTATGGATAAAAGAGAAGTAACAGCATTGGGACTCGCTTGGAATCTGGGTTACATGATCGTGATTCCTATCCTGATTTTCGGAGTCGGCGGAGTGGTGCTCGATAAAAAACTCGATAGTTTCCCGATCTTTGTGTTTGTCGGATTTGTTCTGGCAATGACTATTTCGCTCGGAGTTGTTTATTTAAAAACGAAAGATATTATTTTAATGGGGGTGAAACCAAAGAAAACCAAGAAATAATTATGGCTACATTTATTCCACCAACACTTGCCTCTGAAACGATATTTAAAATCGGAACATTTGAGGTGAGAAATACGATTATCACTGCCGTGATGACTTTGGTGGTGTGGCTTGTGATTGGCTTACTGTTGAAGAGAAAGAAATATGCTTTAGTGCCGAAAGGTATTCAAAATGTGATGGAAATGTTGATCGAGGGGCTTTTTGGATTTTTTAACGGGATAGTCGGGGACGAAAAAAAGACAAGGAAATTTTTTCCGTTGGTGACGACGATTTTTCTTTATGTGCTGGTTTCAAACTGGATGGGACTGCTTCCTGGTTTTGGGAGTATAGGACTTTGGGAAACACATGAGGGACATGAGGTGCTGGTACCACTATTTAGATCGACTTATGCGGATGTGAATATGACTTTTGCTCTTGCTCTTATAGCCGTGACCGGAGTGCAGGCTTTTGGCTTTTCGATGCTTGGATTTAAAGGCTATGCAGGGAAGTTTTTTATCAATCCGCTGAAAAATCCGGTTGGATGTTTTGTGGGAATTTTGGAGATGTTTTCGGAAATTTCAAAGATGATTTCGTTTTCCTTCCGTCTTTTTGGAAATGTTTTTGCGGGAGAGGTGCTGCTACTCGTGATCGCGTTTTTGGTGCCGTTTATCGCGCCATTGCCGTTTTACGGGCTTGAGATATTCGTAGGGTTTATTCAGGCGCTGGTGTTCGCGTTTTTGACTCTGGTGTTCCTGACGATCGCGACCGCGGAGCACGCGCATTAGGGGGCGGTTGAAAAAAATTATTTTAGTTGATAGAATGCTTATGGATTGTTTTGGCGTTCTCCGAAGAGATCGGAGTGGTGGATGTGTCGGGTGACATACCCGCACCCATAAAAAGAGCTCTCCGGTTGTGTCGGAAAGCTCTTTTGTTAGCTGTGGTGGATGTGTCGGGGATCGAACCCGAATGATCGGGTGTGAACCCCAATCACGAGCAGCCAGCTCCACACCCATGTTGCTAACAGTGGTGGTATAGCAAACACTTCTTAAATTTTCTTAAAATTTTTCTTAAGACTTTTTTGTGAAGAAGGTGGCTTTGAGTTACGGAAAACTCAAGCTGGATTTTTGCCCGTGCAAAAAAAGGCGGAGATTTTTTTATTTGGCGAGTTGTCTGGTTTTGGTCAGGAGTTCTTTGTGGATTTTTTTGTTGCCGCCGATGAAGATGCGGTCGGAGGGTTTGATGTTTGGTGAGCCGGCAAGGTTTGTGAGGATACCGCCGGCTTCTTTAAGAATCAAACTACCTGCATATTCCGGAAACGAATCTTTTGTGAAGCTGACTATGCCGTCGAATCCACCGCGAGCGACGTAACAGTAGTTGACCGCGAAAGAATTGCGATGACGGTAAAGATTGTAGTTGTTGAATTTTTTGAAAATGTTTGTTGGTGATGGATATCGCTTGTTATTTCTTTCCGTCCATAGTTCTGCAGTTATATTCAGCATGATGCGCGGATTTGTAGCTGGTGTTTTGTTGACATGTATCCTTTTGCCATTCAAAAATGATCCTTCACCTTTTTTTGCAGTAAAGAGTTCGTTCGTGCTGGGATTGTAGACTATGGCAAACATAGCTTTTTCATTGTGAAGATGGGTCGCTACGATGGCGTAATTCGGCATGCCGCTGATAAATGCGCTTGTCGCGCTGATGGGATCGATCACCCAGAGATCTTTTGCTTTGGTTATTGCCAGATGTTCTTCCTCGGCGTAGATCTCGCTCTTCTGGTTATGGCTTTTGATAATTTTTGTGAGATCGCGTTCAATGCGGAGATCCTCTTCGGTGAGGTTTTTTTTGGTGATGCCGATGTCTTTGATATGGCCTTGTTTGGCGCGGAGACGTTTTCCTGCGATAAGTGCGTAAGCGATGATGTCGGAATAGAGTTTGTTCATTTGATCAGAGTGTATGACTTGTGGTCGCGTTTGGGCAAGAATTTTATTTGGATTTTTGCACGTGCAAAAAAAACCGCAACTTGTGGTCGCGGCTTTTTTGAGATTTCTTTAAAATTTTTGCTGTGCAAAAATTATTGGTGCAGCAGCATAAATAGCGGTGCCAGTACGAGCGTGAGGGTGGACAGGAGTTTGATAAGCACATGCAGTGACGGTCCGGCTGTGTCCTTGAACGGGTCGCCGACGGTGTCGCCGATGACGCTGGCTTTGTGGGCAAAAGAGCCTTTTCCGCCGTATGCGCCGGTTTCGATGTATTTCTTTGCATTGTCCCAAGCTCCGCCGGAGTTGTTCAAAACCAAGGCGAGGATGATACCTGCGATTGTGCCGACCATGAGAGTGGCGCCGACTGATTCAGGTCCGAGGATAAAGCCGACAGCCGTAGGAACAACGATGGCCGTGACTCCCGGAAGAACCATTTCTTTGAGAGCGCCACGGGTGGCGATGTCCACAGAACGGGCGTAGTCAGGTTTTTCAGTGCCTTTCATGATGCCAGGTTTTTCTTTGAATTGGGCGCGAACATCATTGATGATGTAGTAAGCGGCGCGGCCGACAGCACGGATGGCGAAGGCCGAGAAAATGAAGACTAAAACAGCTCCAATAAGGCCGCCGACGAAAACAACAGGCTTTGCCAGATCTATAGAGTCCAATTTTACTTCTTCCAAATAAGCTGAGAAAAGCAGGAAGGCGGCCAGAGCGGCGGAGCCGACGGCGTAACCTTTTGTAAGAGCTTTTGTGGTGTTTCCTACAGAGTCCAGACGATCTGTTCGCTTGCGAACTTCTTCAGGGGATTTGGACATCTCAACGATGCCTCCGGCGTTGTCTGTGATAGGGCCGAATGTATCCATTGCCAGGATATAAGCGGCTGTGGAAAGCATACCCATAGTGGCGACAGCAGTTCCGTAGAGGCCGCCATCTTCGATACCGGTGGCTTTGCCGAGGAAATAGGACCCAAGCAGAGCTGCGGAGATCACAAGCACAGGAAGACCTGTGGATTCCATACCGACAGCGAAGCCGGTGATGATAGTCGTAGCGCCACCTGTTTCGCAGGATTTGGCGATTTCTTTTACCGGACGATATTTGTATTCAGTATAATATTGAGTGATGTAAACAAAAGCGATACTGGTGACGATACCGACCAGACCGCAAGCCGCAAACCAAATCCAATACGCTTTTTCAGGATCAGGATTGAGAAGAAGATAGGTTGCTGCTGCGAAGCCTACCATAGCCAGTAAGGCGCTGACGGCGTAGCCTTTATTCAAACCTTTCATCGGGTCCTGATTTTCGCGAATTTTTACGAAGAAGACACCGATCATGGAAGCGAGCAGACCAAAGGCGCGAGCTACGAGCGGGAAAATAATTCCTTTAATCCCAAAAACCGGAAACAGAGTAATACCTATAATCATCGCACCGATATTTTCAGCGGCTGTAGATTCAAAAAGATCGGCTCCACGACCCGCGCAGTCGCCGACATTATCACCTACGAGATCGGCAATAACGGCAGGATTTCGAGGATCGTCTTCCGGAATTCCGGCTTCAACTTTTCCTACGAGATCGGCTCCCACATCAGCGGCTTTGGTATAAATACCTCCGCCAAGCTGGGCAAAAAGAGCTACAAATGATGCTCCAAAACCGAAACCAACGATTTGCAATGGAACTTCCTGCGGATTTTCCAAACCACCGAGGAAGAAAAATAATCCGCCGACACCAAGTAGGGAAAGAGCAACCACCAAAATACCGGAAACGGCGCCACCGCGGAGAGAAATCTGTAGAGCCTTGTTTAGGCTGGTTTGAGCGGCGGAAGCGGTGCGGAGATTTGCTTTCACAGAAACATACATACCTATAAATCCGGCGAGCGCGGAACAGAAGGCGCCGAGGATAAAAGAAACAGCGGTGTGCCAAGCATAAGTCGGATTACCACTAAAATAATACGCGGCAAAAATTACCACAGCCAAAACTGCTGTGAGTATGCCGATTGTTACATACTGGCGTTTCAAAAATGCCATAGCGCCCAACCTGATGGCTTCGGCGATTTCCTGCATTTTCTTTGTGCCTGTGTCCTGTGAAAGGACGTGTCTAGCCAGTCCGAAAGCCACAAGTAGGGCAAGCAGACTGATTGCAAACGTGGAGTAAAACATGGGGAAAAATTAAGAATTAAAAATTATATATAAAAAGTTCGGAGGGATTTTAACAGCCGAGTGAAACGAAGGCAAGCTCTTTCGGGCTTGCTATTAATCTTTTTATCGGTAGAATCGTTGCGCTATGGAAATTCGCAATATCGCCATCATCGCGCA
>CAZHDA010000037.1:5435-8512 GCA_964531125.1 uncultured Candidatus Peribacteria bacterium | reverse complement strand
TCTACCGTCCTATCCAAATCACTCGCAAACACGCGATCAAATTTTAAATTCTTCAATTTCTTTGCAGTTTCCCGCGCCTGCTTTCTTCCCGTGGCGTTCAATGGACTATTGAACCAGCCCTGGGTAATATCAGCCGCATTCGCCACCGTCTGCCCATGCCTCACTATTACTATTTTCATTTCACAATTTTTAAACTCATATTCAGCGACCTTGGCCCATTTGTAATAGAGCCCATCGATATGATATCCACGCCGGTCTTTGCGTATTCCAAAACATTTTTTTCTGTGATTCCGCCTGATGCCTCTATCAAAACACTATCATATAACTCAGCTTTTTTTATCTCCTCCACGGCTTTTTTAATCTCATTCGGCTCCACGTTATCCATCAAAAGCACGCCAACTGTCTGCGAATTATTTTTATTAAAAATTTTCGCGGCCCGTATCGCCTCATCTTCATTCATCACTTCAATTTCCACAAATCTCGGCTCCATCTCGGGCACTTTTTCCAGAGTCACCTCCAGGATTTTTTCAATATCCCTGCCGTATAAATCACTCTGAGTATCTTTTATCAGAATTGATTCCGACATATTCAGTCTGTGCGTTCCGCCGCCTCCCAAAACGACCGCCCGTTTGTCCAGCAGCCCCCACAGGGTTTTTCTAGTTGGTGTTATTAGTACATCATAGGCTTTCACAGTTTCGCAGATTTTTTTTGTAAATGTGGCCACGCCGCTCATTCGCATCAGTAGATTCAGAGCCACGCGTTCCACCGCCAGTAAATCATGCACATCTCCCGTGATCTCCAAGAGCACATCATCTTTTTTAAAACTATCACCGTCTTCAAAATGAAACTCCACTTCAAAATTTCCTTTTACTTTCGGCCGGAAATTCACATCCCCCTCAAGTAAAAAATATCTAATCTCCTGAGTACCGGCTAAAACTCCCGCTTCTCTGGCCACTATTTTTGCCCTCACTTTCTGATGTGCCTCAAAAAGCGCCGCGGTTGTGATATCTCCCTTTGGTCCAAGATCTTTTTCCAATTCCAAAAATGTGTAGCGAAAAACCCACTGTTTATACTCGGAATTTTGCAAAGTTAAAAAATTTTTCCCGTTATGTGTGAATTCCGCTACTGATTTTCGATTCATACTATTTTGTTAGTGCAAACATTTTATCAAAAGCTTTCTTTGCCTCCCGAATTATTTTTTTATCCACCACTACACGAGGTTCCTCATTCTCCAAAGCCCGTCTCACACTTTCAAGATTGTTCTTTTTCATATCGTAGCAGACATTGCACAGCCCGTGAAAGCGCTTTTCAGGCAAAGCCTGATGCAGTCTCTCGGTCATGCCACACTCCGTAATCACAAAAAAGTCTTTGGCCTTATCTTTTTTTGCAACTTCTATCATCCCGCTCGTGCTCGTCACGTAGTCAGCCTCATCCAAAACATCAGGTCTGCACTCCGGATGCGCGATTATCTTTGCCTTAGGATAAGTGCTCCTTATTTCATCCACGGATTTTTTACTCAAACTATGATGAATAGGGCAAAACCCCTCCCACGCAATAATCTCTTTTTCAGGGGCCAGTTTGGCCACATATGCCGCCAGATTTTTATCCGGCACAAAAATGATTTGTTTATTTTTCAATGCATTCACAACTTTAACCGCGTTCGAAGAAGTGCAACACACATCAGAAATAGCTTTTACTTCAGCCGTCGAGTTTACATAGCACACGGTCGCAGCTTTGGGATATTTTTTTTGTAATTTTCTAAGGCCCTCTATGTCCACCATGTCCGCCATAGCGCAACCTGCGTCCAAAAAAGGCATCACAACTTTTTTATCGGGATTTAAAATTGCCGCGCTCTCGGCCATAAACGACACGCCACAAAACACGATCATCCTCGCCTTGGTTTTCGCGGCCTCCACGCAAAGCATCAGCGAATCGCCGATAAAATCCGCCACCGCGTAAATCTCCGGCTTTTGATAATTGTGCACCAAAATCACAGCGTTCTTTTTCTTTTTCAGCCGTTTTATCTCAGCCACCAAACTCAATTGTTCAGCAGTTAAACTCATTGGAATTACATGATCCCGTGAACAAAACGCAACCACAGTGTCTTCAGATGATCGAAAGATAGTTTTGCAAGATCCATCAACATGGACTTTAGTTCTCTGATCTTCTTTAAAATATTTGCCAACTCAAAATAATTCGCCTCACCGGGTTTTCTCACCATTTTCATAGCCTTCTTATGCAAATAATCAATTTGACGATTGATCTCCTTTTGCACTTGGGCTCGCATGATTTTTTCAGCAGGAAGATTGTTTAGCAGACTTGCCTTCACCTGCGCTATGGTGGATTGTCCTCCGGTAGTCATTCCGGCACCCTTGCGCTCCTTTCCACTCGTATCAGTTTCGGAAACTTCAGAGCCGACATCCACGTTTTCAGCCCCATCCAAATGAGCCTCTACCGCACTTCGGCCCTCCGAAGCAAGGGACTCGAGTTTTTCATCGCGTTCGACTGTTTTCTTGGAATTCGGAGCATCTTCATGTCTTTCCAAAGGTCTGTTGAATTTTGCATTATCCGAGGCCATTTGCTTGAATTTACAACTTTCTTAATTATAGATGAATTTGAGCGGATTGTCAATTTGGCACAAGCCTCAAATTGCAATTGTAAGTATAGGTACAAGCCGCTAAAATGCAACCAAAATCGCGAATCAAAACCACAGTGGATAAATCATACGAAGCCAAACAATTTGAGGATAGAATATACGGAAAATGGGAATCGTCAGGAGCCTTCACCCCAAAAATTGTAAAAGGCAAAAAACCCTTTGTTATCTCCATGCCGCCGCCAAACGCCACAGGAACACTTCATTTGGGACACGCGGTCATGCTTGCTATTGAGGACATAATGATTCGACATCACCGCATGATGGGGGATCCTACCTTATGGCTGCCTGGTACTGATCATGCCGCCATCGCCACACAAAATGTGGTCGAAAAAGCCCTTCAAAAAAAAGGCATCAAAAATCCCCGTGAAGAACTCGGTCGTGAAAAACTTCTCCACGAGATTCGTGAATTCGTAAAAATCAG
>CAZHDA010000037.1:0-5335 GCA_964531125.1 uncultured Candidatus Peribacteria bacterium | reverse complement strand
ATCGACTTTCATGGCCGCATCAGAGAGGATGTTTCAAAATCCTGCGGCGGCCTGCCAATAAAAGAGGCCCGTACTCGTGTTTTGGAAATTCTTGAAAAGAAAGGTCTACTGGTCAAAGTCGACGAAAACTATCTCCACAATATCGCCACAAATTACCGCGGCAAAGGAGTGATAGAACCTCAGGTCATGAAGCAATGGTTCGTCGATGTAAACAAAAAAGTCGTCTCATGGAAAGGAAAAAAACGAAGTCTCAAAGAAGTCATGTTGGATGTCGTAAAATCCAAAATGATCACAACCTTGCCAAACCGTTTCGAAAAAATTTACTTTCACTGGGTCAACAATCTTCGCGATTGGTGCATCTCCCGTCAAATTTGGTGGGGTCATCAAATACCTGTCTGGTACAGCAAATCTCATCCCGAAGGCATATTTTCTTTTAAAAAACCAAAAGGGGATGGATGGACACGCGATCCCGACACTCTAGACACATGGTTTTCATCAGGACTTTGGTCGTTTGCCACGCTCGGCTGGCCAAAAAAAACCGCCGATTTTGAATATTTCCATCCAACCAGCGTGCTCGAAACCGGCTACGACATTCAATTTTTCTGGGTGGCCCGCATGATTCTCGCCTCCACATACGCTCTCAGAAAAAACGGACTCAAGGAAGACAAATGCATACCGTTTCACACAGTCTATCTTCACGGACTTATCCGTGACCGCTATGGTAAAAAAATGAGCAAATCAAATCCCGAAACCTGCATCGACCCGCTCGAAATGATCGAAAAATACGGCACAGACGCTGTCCGACTCAGCTTGATCATAGGCTCATCGCCCGGTAACGACATGAGTCTCTACGAAGAAAAAATCGCAGGCTATAGAAACTTTGTAAACAAAATCTGGAATAGCGCCCGTTTTGCCCTTATGAATGTGGAACAAAAAGATCTTTCAAAAAAATTCACAGGCTCTGATGTAAAAACAATTTCCGACAAATGGATACTCACCGAGCTTCAAAAACTTATCAAAGATGTGGACAAAGATATGGCGGCATACCGCTTCTCGGACGCAGGTACAAAGATTTACGACTTCATCTGGCGCAAATATTGCGACTGGTATTTGGAAATTTCGAAAGGCGCAGACAAGAATCCAGCGGTGCTGCTCCATGTCATAAAAGAATCGCTCAAACTTCTTCATCCATTCGTGCCTTTCGTCACCGAAACCATCTGGGAATTTATCGAACCAAAGACCATGCTTATGACACAGTCTTGGCCCACGCAAAATAAAAAACTTATGTTTGAAAAGGAATCCAAAGAAATGGAACTTGTCCACGAAGTTATTTCACAGATCCGAAGTATCCGTGCGGAACTCAAAGTTGAACCTGCAAAAAAAATTCACGCCACGATATACGCGGGCAAATCAGCTAAAATATTGCAATCAAAACACGAAGCCATACTCCGTCTCGCCCGCCTTGAAACATTGGAAATTTCCGCCACCGGCAAAAAAATCCCAAATTCCAAAGCATTCTTCGTAGGCAAAATCGAGGGCTACCTGCCGCTAAAAAACATGATAGATATCGAGAAAGAAAAAGTCGCAATCACAAAACAAATCGCTGACACAGAGGAACAAATCGACTCCATCGAATCCAAATTAAACAACCAGGGTTTCGTAAAAAACGCGCCAAAAGAATTGGTCGCCCGCGAACGCGATCGCCTTCTCCAACTCAAAGACTTGCTAAAAAAGCAGAAAAAGACATTTGCGGAATTGTAGAAACGGCTTTTTCATGCTATAATTAGACAGAAATAAAAATAAAAAATGCCGGATTCTCCATACGCGACTCAAATCGAAAGCAACATCCTCTCGCTTTTAAATGGCGGGAACTTTGCTGCCGCATACACAAAGGTCAACGACCTCATCGCCCTCTATCCGGACAACGAAAAACTTTACGAACTGAAGCGTGAAATCGAACGCCGTGTCGATATACAAAATAAATCCGTCATCGAACAAAAGGTCAGCGCAATCAAGCCGCTTTGGGAAAAAATGGATTACACGGAGATTTTGCGCGAACTCAAAACTATTCTCGAATTCGATCCGAATAACTCCAAAGTGAAAAAACTTTTTGCGGAAGCGCAGGAGAAATATCGCAAGCAGGTGGAGCAATTACAGCAAAAATTCGAAAAAGAAAAACAATCCCGCTTTAGCGAATTGCTAAAGTCAGACCACGACGCGCTAATAGACGAACTCAATGTGCTGGAACAGGGCAATCCTGGAAACGCGAAAGTCCATCAGCTGATAAAAAAGTATCGTTGCGCCGTAATATCCGCAAAGATAAAAGAAAAATCGGAACTTCTTTCCTCGGACAAATTCCGTGAAATAAACGAGTTTCTGAATTCATTAAAAAAAATCGATCCGGATTGTCCAGAGATAGCTGAAATCGAAAACAAAATAAAGATTCACACTCGCACAGAGCACTTGGAGGAGAAAAAAGAATATGTTTACAAGGGGAGGGAGTATCTCGAAACACTTCTTAAATTAAGAAAATACGACAAAGCGATGCATGTTGCTGGTGAGATATTGGAATTGGACCCTACCAACGCTTTCGCCGCCTCGGCGCTAAAAAAAGCCAAACGCAAATTCTCACATGAAAATCAAAATTCAACAATCGAACAGATTTCAAAAAACGCTCCACTCATAAAAGAACAGTACTCTGCATCCCCATCGGATTTTATTCGCATCTATTAACGCTTTTTCAAGGCATATCTATGTCGTCCTACTCGTGTGAATTTCTTGCTGTTTTTCAAAGCCAGGACAATCGTGATCGTTTTTACCTGCCTCTTTTTCATTACCTGACTGATAATCTCATCTTGATCCATCTCACCCTTTTCGGCCAAAATCTTTTCCACCACCTCGGCCACAGTACCTTTTTCGTAGCCCCATTCAGATAAAGCGTAAATCCCTCTGCCGATTAAAACGAACTGCTCATGTCGGATAAGTTCATTATGAACGGCCTGCAAATTAACTTTGCGTCCGTCAAAATCTTTGTCTTCGATAGTGTTCGCGATGTCCGTAAAATGCATCGGTTTCTTTTGATGTCGTAAAATAAACAAAATTTTGTCACGCAGCGTTCTTGGATGAACATGTCTCCATTCGACAAGTCCGACCAGATCGTTCTCCAAAAGTATCAGTCTCTTATCAATCGTAATCAAAGATTTGGTCTTTTGCTCGTCAAATTTCACCTGCTCCATAACATTCTTGAGTTCTTTTTGAATTTGCTCAACCTTTCTTACATCCCCGTGTTTGTGAAGCTGATTTATAAGATTCTCCGCCACATGTTTCAGCGAAAATGCCGACATATCGCGTCGTTTCACATATGGATGAAAATCGATAGTATTGCCGATACAATCCACATTGTCATCCAAAACCAAAGACAGATGAAGTGCGCTGTCTTTTACGGCGCCATTGACCAAGTCCTTCAGCTTCGCCATCAATTCAGTCTCTTTTATAAATCCTCCATGACCCTTTAAAACATCTGAAACATATTCGTGAAAACTTCTCAATGAAGTATTAAAAACATTGCGACGCATTTTCCCCAAGGCGCTCTTTTCGATTTGTCGGACGCGCTCTCTTGTCACGGAGAACTCCCTCCCGATCTCTTCAAGAGTAAACTTTTTGTCAGTTCCAAGACTGAACCTTTTCGTAATCACATTTCTTTCTTTATCCGACAATAGAAGCAACAGATTTGAAACAATCTGGTCGAGACCGAGAATTGTTTGAGAGACAGGGTTGGAATTTGAGTTATCCATAGGAATTGAATTTAAACTGGCGCGATTATAAAAATATTTTGCCTAAATAGCAAAAAAAAGGTCTTGTAAAACTTGCCAAAATGCGGTCTTGATTAATAATCAAAAATATATCCAACACAATAAACCGTCTTTATCATCTGAGCTTTAAGATATCTTCTGATTTTCTTTCTAAGTATGCTGACATGCACATCTATAGTGCTTGTGGAACAAAAAATATTCCTATCCCAAACATCTTCCAGTATCTGGGTACGCGTAACCACCCGTCCGACATTTTTCATGAAATACTCCATCAATGTAAACTCCTTATTTGAGAGGTGAATAAAGGAGTCTCCGATCTTCAGCTTTCGTCCCCCGGTATCCAGCAACATTTTTTTTCGGATAAGGACCTCATTCATATTTGCGCATATGTCACAATCATCACCTGAAATTTTTCAAAGTCCAGAAAAAGCTTTTTCAAAAAATTAAAATCTTATTATAAAGCCATTTTTATTGAAAAAATATGTCGTTGAAAACTGTCCGACAAAACTCTAAACTTATTCCCATGAAAGCAGTCATACAAAAATCCGGTCCCGCTAAAGTGGAGATCAAAGAAGAAATCCACGGCGAAATCAGTGGGGGACTGGTAATTCTTCTCGGCATTACTCAAACGGACACTTCGAAAAATGTCGATGCGCTAGTCGACAAGATTTTAAATCTGCGCATATTTGAAGAGGGAGAAAAATATTTTGAAAAATCGGTTCTCGAATTAAAAAAGGAGATCCTAGTGATCTCGCAGTTCACTCTTTACGCCGATTGTCGCAAAGGCCGCAGGCCTGATTTCAACAACGCCGCGAAGGGAGATATTGCCAAACCTCTTTACGAGGAATTTATTGAGAAGCTCCGCGCCTCCGGTCTACGCGTCGCCACCGGCGAATTCGGCGCAATGATGAAAGTCAGCTTGAGTAACGAAGGCCCTGTAACTATAATCCTGGAGCAATGAATAAAACGATGGATCAAATAGTGGCTCTCTGCAAACGTCGTGGTTTTGTGTTTCCGGGCTCGGAAATATACGGCGGTTTCGCAAACACATGGGATTACGGCCCATACGGCGCCCAGCTCAAGAAAAACATCAAAGATTTTTGGTGGAAGACTTTTGTGCAGGAGCGATCGGATATTGTGGGGTTGGACTCAGCCATTCTTATGAATCCAAAAATATGGGAAGCTTCAGGCCATGTCGGCTCTTTTTCCGATCCGCTGATGGACTGCAAAAATTGCAAGGAACGCGTCCGCGGTGACAAGCTTCTAGAAGACAAACTCGGTATCGAAGCCGTTGCCGGGAAATCTCTCTCTGACATCACGGCCATGTTCAAGGAACACAAAATCAAATGTCCGAAATGCGGCAAATCCGATTTTACCGAGGCCCGCTCTTTTAATCTCATGTTTAAGACTCACCAGGGCGTCATCGAAGAAACTGCTTCCGCCGTTTATCTCAGGCCCGAAACCGCGCAAGGCATCTTTGTTAATTTCAAAAACATCACACAAAACTGCCGTCAGCACATACC
>CAZHDA010000036.1:0-9298 GCA_964531125.1 uncultured Candidatus Peribacteria bacterium | reverse complement strand
TTCTCCATTATTTAGTTTGATCAGATGTTTTAAAATTTGAATCAGATCTTCAACCTGAAAAGTGTGGAATTTTTTATTGTTTGGAGTCTTGAGATCGAAACGCTTGTTTAGTTTGTAACGGGCGACCGGACCCATGTCGTATTTTCGATAGTCAAAAAACATTGATTCAATGAGCGATTTTGCGTTTTCGGCAGTGGCCAGATCGCCGGGACGAATCTTTTTGTAAATGGTCTGATATGCGTCATCCAGATCCTTTGAATTGTCTTTTTCCAGAGTTTTTAGAATGTAATCATGTTCGATATCCAGAGTCACATCCTTGAACAGATCCATGATTTTTTTGTCGTTTTCATAGCCGAAAACACGTAGCAGGGATGTGATAGGGATTTTGCGTTTTCTGTCTACCTTAACCGTTATAACGCCTTTCTTGTCTGTTTCAATCTCCAACCAGGCGCCACGTTTTGGGATGATTTTTGCGCTGTGCATTCCCGGAGTTCCCTGAATCTGTGAGAAAAATACACCTGGGGAACGAACAATCTGACTGACAACCACTCTTTCAATTCCATTTATAATAAAAGTTCCGCGATTTGTCATAAGCGGAACATTTCCCAAGAATACATCCTGTTCCTTGATTTCACCTGTCTCCTTATTTATCAATTGGACATGAACTTTCAGAGGGGCTTCGTAAGTGAGATTTTTGTTCTTCGCTGTTTCGGCGTCGTATTTTATTTCGCCAAGAGAGTGATCAAGAAAATGCAGCTCCAATTTTTTTCCGGAAAAATCCTGAATCGGATTTATCTCGTCGAGCAATTCACGAATACCCGCATCCAAAAACCATTTATAAGAGTTTAATTGGACCTCTGTAAGACATGGAACCGCAACGTCTTTGTCGATTTGTGAACTAAAATATCTGCGCTTACTCTTTAATATAATAGGTTCAATATGGGCGGTAAGTTGTGAAGGGCGAATCAGATTTTCTTTTTTCTTGCGATCCCGTTCACCAACTGCGTAAACTTTTTTTGAAGCTTTCTTTGCCGGTTTCTCGATCCGTGGAGCCGGTTTTTTGGTTATGGTAAGAGTCTTCTTTACTTTCTTTGGTCCGGCTTTCGGAGTTGTTTTTCTTGGTTTGGAAACTTTCTTTGAAGATTTCTTTGCGACCTTTTTGGTTTTGGCCATAAAAAATATGAGTAAAGGAATTGCTTTGAAAGAAGCTATCTCCTTAACTCATCCAAAAAATGATAGCGCGCTTATTCTACGCAGTGGGTTTAATAAGTCAAGCGAAAATGAGTTTATTTTTCTTCGCTTTCGGAAGTTGCTTCGACTTTGGTGTAGTACTTGTCGTAGTATTTTTTGACTTTCATCAAATCTTCGACGACTTTGTCGTCTTCACCGGCGTGAAGATATTTGGGCTGTATTTTGACAGAAATCGCGCCAGGATATTTGTCCTGTTTTAGCTTTGTGAGAAGGCTTTCCAGCGGCATAATGCCTTCTTGTGGAGGAGCGTATTTGTGGCCGTGGAAGATGTTTGAAAGATGGACATGAACGAGGAATTTTTTGAATGTTGCGTATGTGCGCATTAGATCCTTTTTCTTTTCGCCGACGCGGGCAGTATCCAAAGACACATGTTTAAATTTCTTTAATTCATCCGTGTTTGACATGGCGTGTTCAGGGATAAATCCGAGAAAAGTGCCGGCAGGGGCGTTTTCCAATGCGATGGAAAGAAATTCTTTCTCACGAAGTTTTGGAATCTCATTTTTTAGCCATGCGGCAAGCTTGAAATCCAATATTTTAGGCGGTTGAAGGACGAGGACCTTGGCGCCTACGGCTTTCGCAAGATTTGTCAGTTCCTTGATTTTTTTGGCGGAAATCTTTGAGCCGGGAGCGGAAATAGCATGAATAGGCAGACCGTATTCTTTTGAAAGAGTCTTTAGATAATTTGCGTTGTATGTGTCGAAGTGGCTGAAATCAACGGCGATATCGATGCCTTCGTAGCCAGCTTCTTTTGTAAGCTCGAAAACACGGTTTAGACCGTAGCCTTTTAGGGAATCTGTGGAAAGAATGAGCATGTTTTTGTTTTAATTCCTATATATTATAGCAGAAAAAAGTGGCTTCGGGCAATGGGGAAGCTACTTTTTCCCGATTTTCTCCCTGCCACCCATGAATGGGCGCAGGACTTTGGGGATGGTTATGCTGCCGTCTTCGTTCTGATAATTCTCAAAAATGGCTACAAGAGTGCGGCCGATGGCGCAGGCGGTGCCGTTTAATGTGTGAAGATAGGCGTTTTTGCCGTCTTTGTCTTTGTAGCGGATTTTGGAGCGGCGGGCCTGGAAATCCGTGCAGTTTGAGCAGGAAGTCAGCTCGCGGAAGGTGTTTTGAGAGGGGATCCAGACTTCGATATCGTATTTTTTGGCTGCGGGAGCGCCTAAATCGCCTCCACAGATATTCAAAACCTGATAGTGAAAGCCGAGGTCTTGCATGATTTCTTCCTCGGTTTCGCGGATGAGCTCGTGTTCGGATTCGGATTTGTCGGGATGGCAAAAGCTAAACATTTCGATTTTGTCGAATTGGTGGACGCGGATGATGCCGGCGGTATCCTTTCCATAAGAACCCGCTTCACGGCGGAAGCATGAGGAAAATCCGGCGTAATGGATGGGCAGTTTTTCTGCATCGAGGATTTCGGTGTAGTGAAGCATTGTGAGTGGAACTTCGGATGTGCCGACGAGGAATAGATCATCTTCACCGGGATTTACACTATATATCTGCTGGCGGTCGGCGGGGAAAAATCCGGTGGCAAACATGGCTTCTTCTTTCACGAGGACGGGCGGGACCACCGGCGTAAAGCCTTTGGAATTGAGTTTGTGGATTACAAATTGGATGAGGGCGAATTCCATGAGGGCGGCGTCGCCTTTGAGATAGTAAAAGCGAGTGCCTGATGCGCGGACTCCGCGTTCGATGTCGATGATGTCGAGGGCGGCTCCAAGCGCTGCGTGGTCTTTTGGTTCGAAGTCGAATTTCGGCTTTTTGCCATGTGTTTTTACTACTTTATTGTCCTGCTCGCCTTCGCCTTCCGGGACGGAATCCAGAGTCGGATTTGGCACTTGGACGGCGAGTTCTTCGATTTGTTTTTCGAGAGGTTCGAGAGAGGATTCGAGAGATTTTATCTCGTCCTTCATGGCCTTGAGTTTTTCGATTTCGGCTTTGGTTGGAGTTTTGATTTTTTTATTTTGCTCGGCACGAAGCGATTCCATGCGCATGAGCTTTTCTTTGCGCTGGTCGGCAAGTTTGACGATCTCGTCGATGTCGACCTTTGAGTGTTTTTTGGCGATGCCTTTTTTGAGGGCGGCCGGGTCGTCGGTGATGAATTTTATGTCGAGCATGTGGGATTGTTTAACGATACAAAGATATCATTCCTGGTATAGAAGATAAACTGAATTTGTCTGTGAAAAAATGTAGTGTGCCGGAAATTCGTCAGGAGATTTGGTCCGATTTTTTAGTTCTTCGAGAACTGACGGTTTGTTTTTTAGTAGGATGAGAATCTTTTTTGAGGAAAGAATTTTTGGGAGAGTGATTGTGAGGCGGTCGCGAACAGCAAAGTGATCCGTGGTGGTGTGCGCCGTGAGTTGATCTGTGTGTAGGGCTGGGGAATGCGGAAAAAGAGAAGCAATGTGGCCGTCCGGGCCGATGCCGAGAATAGCGAGATCAAAAATGATGTCACTTATTTCGTTGGCATATTTTTTCAGAGAATCTTCGATGGAGAGTGAGGTGTCGAATTGATGAAGATTTTTGAAATGTTTTTGAATTTGAAAGTTAGAATCCGGATCTGTTTTTGGAACATAGCGTTCGTCGAGTTGATAAAATTCAAAGAGATCGGAATTTGGAATCGCTTCGTAAAAAGCTTTTGGAGTTTGGCCGCCGGAGATAGCGATGTTGGCTTTTGTGAGCGGTAAAAAAGCGATGGCAGATGTGATGAAGTCCTGTTCGTTTTTAAAAATTTGAATGTTCATTTGTGCACATCAAACCATTCAAATCCGTCGAGGGCTGTGAGCTTGTGTTGTGACTGAGGGCCCATGGATCCATCGGCGTATGTTTCAGGCTTGATTTTATTTGCTTTCAAAAATTCTATAATTTCGTCAGTGAGTTGCCATGTGGCGATTATCTCGTTGAAGCTCAAAAAATTGACGCGATTTTCGCGCATGACATCGAGTAAAAGTAATGCGTGCTCCGGAAGGCAATCGTCTCCTGTACAAGCGATAGACTCGGTGGCGCCAATGACCTGCTGTTCTTCGTTCGTCGCAAGTTTGTTTACCAGACGGATTGAGATTTTTTCATCAGGATGAAGCTCTATTATAAGTCTGTTTGGTTCTTCAATCGCGGGCTGGAAGGCGAATTTTTTTATCTCAATTACAATATAAGTGTGTTTTTCGCCCAGGCGTTTTCCTGTGCGAATGTAGATTGGTTTTTGGTACCAACTTTCACGATCGATAAAAAGGCGGAGTGCCGCAAATGTTTCCGTTTTGGAATTTTTTGGGACATCTTTTTCTTTTTTGTATCCGGAATATTGGCCGAGGACTATGTTTTTTTCTTTTCTTTCGAATGAGAGAGCCGACAGGATCGCATATTTTTCACGGTGCAGACTTGCGGCGTTTTCTGTGATAGGGATGGACATAGTGATGAGTGCGAGAATTTGAAGAAGGTGTGACTGAACCATGTCTCGAATGGTTCCTACCTGATCAAAATATCCGACGCGATTTGTAACACCTTTATCTTCGAAGGCTGTGATCTGGATGTTTGCCACTTCGCCACCTTTCATCATCAGATTTAGAATTCGATTTGAATGACGCAGACCGAGAATGCTTTGGACAGCGGTTTTTCCGAGATAATGGTCGAGCAGATAAACAGAATTTTCATCGAAATATCTTGCGACATAATGAAAGAGTTCGGTTGCAGATTTCATGTTTTGGCCAAAAGGTTTTTCGATAATCAGACGAATATCTTCTTTTGGATCTCTTGTTTTTCCGAGGTTGTGAATGATGCTCTTGAATGCTATTGGCGGAACGGAAAAATATGCCAGTTTTGTGAGATTTTTTTTGCGTGTAAATTTACTGATGAAGCTGTGAAGCTTTGCGAAATCTTCCTGTTTGTCGTAATCACCTTGGAAATAATTTATGTTTTTTGTGAGCGAATTGATTATTTTTTGATTTGCGTTTTTGAATGCTTTCTTGATGCTTTCTTCGAATTCTTTCTTGAATTCGTTTTGTGATTTTTTACTTCTTGCAAAACCGATGATATAAAAATCGTCAGCGAAGCGTTTTTGTTCAGCAAGGCTATACAGTGCCGGAAAAAGTTTTAATTTTGCCAAATCGCCGGAAGCTCCAAAGATGATCAAAGCGATCGGTTGTTTTGTGCGATAAAGTTCCATGGCATTGATTGTATCAGTTCCAGATGCTGTGGAAAACACCTTTTTTGTCCGTGCGCTCGTAAGTGTGCGCTCCAAAATAATCGCGAAGTCCCTGGATAAAATTTGCCGAAAGTTTTTCGCTTCGCATGCTTTCGAAATACGCTTGAGCTGTTGCCAAGGAGGGGATGGGGATGCCTGTTGCTGTGGCGTAAGAAACTGTTTCGCGGAGGGCCGGCGTTGTTGATTTTAAAGTTTTTGCGAGTGTCGGAATTTCAAAAAGATGGAGGTGTGAATTTTTGTTGAAGGCTTTGTGAAGATCATTTAGAATTTTTGCACGGATGATGCATCCGCCTTCCCAGATTCTGGAGACTTCGGCGAGATTGATTTTCCAGCCTTCCTCTTCCGCCGCTTTTTGGATCAATGTGTAGCCCTGGGCGTAGGAACTGAGCATGCCAGCATAGAGGGCGTCTTCAAGGAGCTTAGTAAATTTTCGTAGAGGGATTTTTTTTGTTGGTTTTGGAAGTGGATAAAGTTTTGAAATTTTTTGGCGGCGATTTTTTTCGCTGGAATTTATGCGGGCATAAACCGCTTCAGTGATGGTGGAAAGAGAGACTGCCCGAGTGAGTGAATCGATGCCAGTCCATTGGCCGGTACCTTTTTGCGCCGCTTTGTCGAGGATGTTGTCAATCAGGTAGCCTTTTTTGAATTCGTCTTTTTTATTCAAAACTTCTACGGCGATTTCAAAAAGGTAGGATTTTAATTTTCCATGATTGAATTTTTCAAAAATTTTGGCGATTTTTGGGGCTGGAAGTTTGTAAATGGTGCGAAGCATTTCGTATGCTTCGGCCATCATTTGCATGACTCCGTATTCGATTCCGTTGTGAACCATTTTTACATAGTGTCCTGCGCCGTTTTCACCTATGTATGTGACACAAGGTTTTCCAGAAAAATCTTTTGCGGCGATGCGTTGTAGAATCGGGAGAATTTTGGAAACGGCTTGCTTGTCACCTCCTGGCATGATACTTGGGCCGTGAAGGGCACCTTCTTCTCCACCGGAAACCCCACAACCTATAAAGTTTTTGAAATTTTTGGAGCGGCGTTTCGTGTCATTGTAGTTCGAGTTTCCGCAGTCGATGATTATGTCGTCTTTTGAAAGAAGCGGTGCGAGTTGTGCAATTAATTCATCTACCGGTTCTCCGGCTTTTACCATTATGATAATTTTTCGTGGAGTTTTTAGGGTCGCGACGAAATCTTTCAAATTGTTTTCGCCGAAAAGATATTTGTTTCCAAATTCTTTTATAAAAGCATTTGTTTTTTCAGATGTGCGATTGTGAACTACTGTGGAAATTTTTTTGTCGGCGATGTTGCGCGCGAGATTGGCACCCATGACCGCGAGCCCGATGAGGCCGATGTCAGCGCTTTTTTCTGTTTTCATGTGTTTGCAGAATTATTTTGAAAGCTGTTTTGTAATTTCTTGCCACATGAATCGAAGTCATGTCTTCCGGACTGATCCATCCGTCGTGGAGTGGGTATCTTTTAACCCAGCGGAAAAATTTTTTCCACATTTTTCCGACCAAAATAATCGGCATAGGTTTGATATGTTTGACCTGAATAAGTTGCCATGTGTAAGCCAATTCGAGCAGTGTGCCTACGCCTCCTGGCATGACGACGACGACATTGGAAAGCTTCATAAAAGTGTCGAGGCGATGCGAGAATTTATTGAAGTTTTTTTTGATTTCGAGATGTTTGTTTGGAATAACTTCCCAAGGAAGTTTGATTGTCAGGCCGATGGCTTCGGCGCGGTTGCTCTTGTCCCCGAGCGCATGTCCTTCAGTTGCAGCGCCCATGATGCCTTCGCCTCCGCCGGTGACCAAATCAAAACCGTGTTCGCCGATTTTTTTGGCGAGCATTTTGACTTCATGGTAAACCTTGTCGTCCGGATTTGTTCGCGCGGAGCCAAAAATTGTTACGCGGAAATGATTTTTGCTATTGAGTTCCCGTTTTGAAAGTTTTTTTATTTTTTTCATGGATTTTTTATAACATTTTTTTACAGACACTTTCAATAGCGACGGAATCGATTTTTGCTGCATTGTAGAGCTCGTCGACTTTTCCGGAGAGCTGGTAGTTTTCTACGCCGATCATGTGGAAGGCGTCGAGTTTTGGGCTTAGGCGCGCGATTTGAGATCCAAGTCCGGAGTAGGTGTTGTGGTCTTCGACTGTTATGAGTTTTTTCGTTTTTTTGAGGGAATTGAAGAGTGTGTCGTCAAATTTTTTAATTGAGCTGACGGCGACGATTTCAATATCGGCCTTTAGATTGTCGCGGGCTTTTAGTGCTTCGGTGACCATAGCGCCGGTGGCGGCGATCGTCAGAGAGCCGCCTTCACGGATGACGTCACATTTTCCATATTCGTATTTGTAATTTTGATCGTAGAAGATTTCGCCGTTTTCTTTGAGGATGACTGGAAATTTATGACGGCCCATGCGGACATAAAAATTTCCATAATGTGAGGCAATGTAACGGATGATGTGGTCGGTTTGATTTGCGTCGGCTGGTTCGATAATCATGGTATTGAAAAATCCGAGAAAGGAGCCCATGTCGTCGATAGCCTGATGAGTCGGGCCGTCTTCTCCTACGGAAAGTCCGCAATGCGTTGCGACCATTTTTACATTCGTATAATTCACATCGTTGACTCTGGCTTGGTCTTTTGCGCGACTTGTCATAAAAGCGCCGAAGGTTGAAGCGAATGGAACGAAGTTGATGAGCGATAGTCCGCCTGCCATGGAAACCATGTTTTGTTCCGCGATACCACATTCTATATATTGAGCAGGAAGTTCTTCTGAAACAAATTTTGTCATCACAGAGTCCTTGAGATCGGCTGTGAGCGCGACGATTTCCGGATTGTTTTTTGCCAGATCGAGAAGCGCTTTGCCGTAGGCTGTGCGGCAGTCTGTGACTGTGCCGGAGGGATACGAAATCGGTGTGCCGGGTTTTATTTTCAAATGAGAAAGAAGTTTTGGAAAACTTGGTTTTTCAGGGTGCCATTTTATTTGTTTGCGAAATTCGCTGAGGATTTTTTCTTCTTCTGAGGTGAGAGTGAGTAGTTTTAAATCTTCGGCGATTTCTTCCGGTTTTGGTGATTTACCGTGCCATGTGGCTTTGTGCATGAGGCCGTCCGGTTCCATAAATTTACTGCCCCGACCCATGATGGAGTTGCCGATTAGAACAGTTGGGCGGTCTGAATTTTGCGCCTTGGAAAGCGCATCCCAGATGTTTGAGTAGTCGTGAGCGTTTATTTCAATTACATTCCAATTCCCTGATTCAAAAACTTTTTTTGGATTAATGTTTTGAACTTCTTTGAGACTGGCTGTGAGCTGGACTTTATTGTAATCGACAAAAAGAATCAGATTTTTCAGTTTGTGCTGATCCGCGAAGTGAATCATTTCGTAAACTTGCCCCTCTTCGCATTCGCCATCGCCCATGATGGCGTAGACTTTTTCTTTTGGAAGGCCTTTTGAAAATGAGGCGGCAACGGAAACACCGATACCGAGCGGGCCTGTGCCATACCAAATTCCAGGGACATGGCGGGTGACATGGCCTTCAAAAACCGAGCCGATTTTACGAAAATTTTTGACGGCTTCCTCTTTATTTACATAGCCGAGTTCGGCGAGCGTGCTGTAAACGGCAGGGGAGATATGACCGTTTGAGACCACTACTTTTTCGCCTGTTTGGGAAACGATAAAAGCGTAAAGAGTTGCGAGATAGTCGATCGAGGAAAGAGATCCGCCGGGGTGGCCGCTATTCGCGTTCACGACCATCTCGATAATGGATTTTCGGCAGGACTTAGCGAAAATTCCGAGTAGGTCGAGTTGGTCGGGAGTGAGTTTTTCTGTGAATTTAGGAAT
>CAZHDA010000035.1:0-9766 GCA_964531125.1 uncultured Candidatus Peribacteria bacterium | reverse complement strand
AAAAGAAAAGTCTTCCAACCGCGCCCTCCTGAAAGATTTTTGTCCACCTTAACTATAAAACTATGCTTCCCCTCAATTTCAATCTTTAACTTTTGAACCAACTCCTGAGTTTGAAGATCAAAACTGTTTGGATTTTCAACCGCCGGAACTGAAAACGGAGTATCTATCTCTGACGATGTCCACAAATGCCTGTAGTAAGCAGGTATCACAAACCTTTCAAATCTGGAAGGAGCCCCGCCCCAAACATCAGATTGATGTCTTCTAAATTCGGCTTTAAATTCACTCTCCAAGCCCATAAAAATATGTTGGTTGAAAAACTTAGCATTTAAACAAAACAAAGTAAACCAAAATTTCATTTCCCTTTTTTCCGCTCCCTGCTACAATCTGCACGCCTTTTTAACAAGTCGCCACGATAGCTCAGATGGTAGAGCACGTCCATGGTAAGGACGGGGTCCCGGGTTCAATTCCCGGTCGTGGCTCCATCTTGTCTTATTGCCGACATCACTTTTCTGGCATCTTCAAAACGGTTCAAGATAGAAGAAGCGTTTTGTTTTACAGAGCGCGACACCGAACCTGGAAGCCCATCTGCCGCTCCCAACGCAGCCTGATAGCCGGTACAAGCCATTGTTTTTGAGTAATTCAAAAAATCATCCCGACTCATGGTCGCTCTGACATGGTTGCTTTCAACAAAACCGGCTGCAAAATGCAAGCCTCTGTCTCCAAGCGCCATGCCAAAAATCATCCTCCTGATGTTATCGCTAACATCAAAAAGCTCCCGCCATAAAATAAAGAGTGTCCCATCGTCATTATTGAGGGGTGTTTTTCTTCTTAAATTTCTTGCAACAAGAGCGGTCAACGGATAAACGATTTCAGCCCCATCTTTAATATCCAAAGACTGAATTTTCCTCGCCAAAACAGCGGCCAAACGGTCCGTAAGATTTCCACCAACCACCTCACGATCATTGACATCAATCATGGCTCTTAACAAAACTTTGTCGTCAATAACACCAACACCGCGAGACAACAAATGTCCGGAACCACCATCAACATTATCTACGGCAAGCACCAAAGGCTTCTCACTCATTTCAAAAAAATTACAGGAGATCTTTGTATCATCTTCAAAATGTAAAATCAAATATTGGCGTAATTTTTCTACGAATGATAAATTTCCAGCACACCCCCATGAAACACATCCAATCTATCGCACAAAAGTTTTTCACCACCTCCCGAGGCTCGCACGACTGGGAGCACACTTTGCGTGTCCATACTCTCGCCCTCCATATCGGACAGCGCGAACACGCCGACATCGAGATCATCGAACTCGCCGCTTTTCTCCACGACATTGCACGCGCAAAAGAAGACAAAAAATCCGGCCGTATCGATCACGCTGTCCTCGGCGCAAAACTCGCATCACAGATTCTAAAAAAATTAAAATACACGGACAAAAAAATCTCCGCAGTCGCCCACTGCATAGAATCACACCGCTTTCGCAACAATCACATTCCAAAAACTCTTGAAGCAAAAGTTCTCTTTGACGCGGATAAACTCGACTCTATCGGCGCCGTCGGCATCGGCCGCGCATTTCTCTTTGCCGGCGAAATCGGCGCAAAACTCCACAACCACAAAACCGACCTTTCAAAAACAAAGGCCTACACGGTCGAAGACACCGCCTATCGCGAATTCATGGTGAAACTCCGCCATGTAAAAAAACATCTCCTCACTAAAGAAGGTCGCCGCATAGCCACCTCCCGCCACAAATTCATGGTCGAATTTTTCCGCAGATTAAATTCCGAAGTCGAAGGAAAACTCTAAGCCACCACATAATCAGCCGACCCCTTCATCTGTTTCGCTGCCAGCTGTCCGCAAGCGCCATCTATATCGTGCCCCATTCTAAATCTTTGCGTCACCTCCACGCCCTCCATTTCCAGCGCGTATCTAAACGCGTGTTTCGTCTCCATCCGCGGCGCGCTATATTTTTCGCCGGTTATATTGTAGACAATCAGATTCACCATAAAGAGCTTTCCCAAATGCTTTTTTAAAATATGAGCCAGCTCTCTCGCCTGCTCCGCCGAATCATTCAGATTTCGAAGCAAAAGATATTCGATCATCACTTTTCGGTGAGTTTTTTGAATATATTTTCCAAGCGCTCCCAAGACCTGATCCACGGAAAATTGTTTGTTCACCGGCATAATTTTTTCGCGTAATTCATCATTTGGCGCGTGCAAAGACAACGCCAAGTTCACCTGAAGCGGCTCCTCCGCCAGCTTGTCTATGCCATAAACAAGCCCACATGTCGAAATAGACATCTTCCTCGCGCCAATATTCAAACCGTCTTTATCATTCAACACATGAATCGTATCCATTACATTTGTATAGTTCAAAAGAGGCTCACCCATTCCCATAAAAACCACATTGCTCACGCGATCATTTTCTTTTTTTAAGCTTCTGGCGAACACCAAAATCTGAATCAAAATTTCCCACGATTTCAGATTTCTTTTCAGTCCCAATTTTCCCGTCGCGCAAAAATCACAAGCCATTGGACATCCGACCTGACAAGACACACACACGGTATTTCGCCCATCACCATGCCGCATCAGTACAGTCTCAATCGGATTTTCATCGTCCAAAGTAATCAACGCTTTTATTGTTTCCGTCTCTTTTGAATGAAACATCTCGACATTAACTTTAAGCGGCAATTCCTTTTTCAAAATTTCGCGCAAATCCTTCGGCAAATTTTTCGCCTCCTCCCAGTCTTCGATCAGGTCAGCGAAAATCCATTTAAAAATCTGCTTCTGTCTATACGCAGGCTGCCCCACCAAAACCTCTGATAATTTTGATAAATCCATAGCCACTCTTATAGCACACTCCACCACAATTTTGAAAGATAAGCGAGCGCTTTTCCGCTGTCGAAATTTTCTACTACAACTCCTTCCATTTCTTATTTCCCCTATTTCCGTCTAATTTTTGAAACTGTTCGATTTTTCCAACAACAATTTTTATCTGTCGAAACACTCATTGAAAAAATTTCCCACTCATCTACCTTAGCAACATCTTCCAAATTTTTTAACCAACTCAAATGGAAACAGTCATCAATTCCGGCGACACGGCTTTTGTTTTAATTTCCGCCGCGCTTGTAGCAATCATGACCCCCGGCCTCGCCTTTTTTTATGGAGGCTTGGTCAAACGCAAAAATGTCCTCACGATCATGATGCAGAGTTTTATTTCGATGGGAATCGTCACGGTTCTCTGGATGCTGTTTACTTTTTCACTTTCATTCAGCGGAGATTGGCATGGACTGATAGGGAATTTTGACTTCGCGATGTTAAAAGACATAGGTATGGCGCCCGTTGCAAACTATGGAGGCGACATCCCTTTCTTTGCCTTTTTCGTATTTCAAATGATGTTTGCGATCATCACACCGGCTCTGATCACTGGCGCGTTTACCGAGAGAATGAATTTCAAAAGCTATCTCGTTTTCCTTGTCCTTTGGAATATTTTGATCTACACGCCTCTCGCCCACTGGGTCTGGGGTGGAGGATTTCTATCAAAGCTTGGCACTATAGATTTTGCTGGTGGAACAGTTGTCCACATTAGCGCCGGTATGGCCGCGCTGGCCTCGGTTTTTGTTCTTGGAAAAAGAAAGAGTTCTTCACACCTGCCTCACAACATACCCTATGTAGCCCTAGGAACCGCCTTGCTTTGGTTCGGTTGGTACGGATTTAACGCCGGTAGCGCTCTTGGTGCCAACGAACAGGCGGCCGTCGCCTTCGTAAATTCCGACATCGCCGCGTCAGTGGCCATGGTCACATGGCTCTTCCTCTCATGGATCGTGGACGGCCGCCCAAGCATGGTCGGGGCTATGACCGGCGTACTCGCCGGATTGGTTGCTATAACACCTGCCGCAGGTTATGTGGAACCATGGGCAGCGCTCGTCATAGGCATCATTGCAACTTTCGTTTGTTTCTACGCGGTCAAATTCCGCATCCGCATGAAGTGGGATGACGCACTGGACGTGTGGGGCGTTCACGGAATGGGTGGCGTCACGGGCAGTATTCTCACCGGAGTATTCGCAGCAAAATCCATCGGCGGATTTTCAGGCCTGATTGAAGGCAACACCACTCAATTCTTCGCAAACATCTATGGCACAGCCATCGCCATGGCGTTTGGATTCGTCGCGACCTACATTCTGCTGAAAATAATCGGCCTTTTTATGAATATCAAAGTCGCAGTCGCTGATGAAAACGAGAGTCTGGATCGCGCCCTGCACGGAGAGGAGGCCTACGATTTCTAAAAATTATTCCACGGCCTTCTCAACCTTTGATTCAAAATATTCTTTGGTCGTAACCACGCAGTCATCCTCATTGAGAATAAAATCTTTTTCGGCCGATTTCACGAGTTTGCCATTCTGATCATAGCTGTCCATCATCGAAAAATAGCATGTCACACCATCTCCGCATCCACCGATTTGGAAAAAAGTCTGCCTGTAAACACAAACCTTATTGTTGTAATCATTACAAACATAATACCGCGCCGGATTTTTCTCATCGTCCGGCAGCTCCGGCACGCCATCACAGTAGAGTAGCGGATTTTTTGGAGTACATGCGACTAAAAACAACAATACTCCAGCTAAAACGATATGTTTTGGTACAAGCCTCATAGTGCCGCCATTATAGCTATTCTTGTAAATATTCAAAGCCAAATCGGGTATAATAGTCGCATGAGAAAAAAATCAGCCTTAGCCTTGGCAATCTTTCTCCTCACGGCCACCATCACTTTCGCGCTGATCTTCCGACACAATAATCCCCGATTCGCACCTTCAACCACACCAGAGAAACTGCTCTCCTCAGCCACTCTCGGTGGCGACTACCTCGTCAGATCCATAGACGATTCCGGATATTTTATTTACGAATACGACCCGGAAACCGACAAAGTTTCAGATTCATACAACATGCTCCGCCACGCCGGCACAGTTTACGCCATGCTTGAACTTTACGAACAAACACAAAATCCTGAGCTCCTCGCGTCCGCGCGAAAAGGTCTCCTGTTCCTCCTTGAAAATATCAAATCCTGCCACCTGAACGAACAAGAATACCTCTGCCTGATCGACGAAGAAGGTGATGTAAAACTCGGTGGCAACGCACTCGCAATAATTGCCATGACCAAATACGCAGAGATCATGGGCACTGATGACGATTACTGGCTTGCCGGGAAAACGCTCGAGGAAACCAGCATCGACACTTCCCATTCCCTCGCCAATTGGATAGTTGCATCCCAAGCAAGCGACGGCGAATTCACCGCACATAAAACAAATCCGGAGGGCACGTACAGTTCGACTTTTGTTTCTGAATATTACCCCGGCGAAGCAATCCTCGCCCTACTTCGCCTTCAAGCAATTGCTCCGGCAGACGAAGAAGACAAATATCTCGACGCCGCCGAACGCGGAGCCGATTGGCTCATTCAAGTCCGTGACAAAAACAAAAATATCGACAACATCGCCCATGACCACTGGCTGCTCTACGGTTTGAACGAACTTTACCGCCTCCGTCCAAATAAAATTTACCTGAAACACGCTTGGAAAATCGTCGACGCCATCGAAAAACTGCAAGACGAAGAAGGCGGCTTCTACAACCCGCCGCGTTCCACTCCCACAGCCACCCGCTCAGAAGCGCTGGTCTCCGCCTACAAACTCGCGGTCTATTCAAAAACAAATTCCAAAACTGATCAGATTCTAAAAATCCTCGACCGTGCCATCGCCTTTGAACTACGCACACAAATCACAGATAAAGACTCCCGCGCCTTCGGCGGCTTCGGCGAAAGCCTCACCGACTCAACAGTCCGCATAGACTTCGTCCAGCACAACATCTCTGCGCTGCTGGGATACAGAGAGATCTTGGAAAAAATCAATGAATAACTTCCTCAACTTTCGCCGCAGTACTGCCGGAAGTCGCGCTCACATCCACATCTACAAAAAAGTGGCTTATAAAATCATGTGCTTCTGCCAAAGCCATGCCATCCATTCCGGAAACAACACCCTTTTTATTCACATAAAAATACCTATGAGGTGCGAAAATAACAGCCATAAAACCACCCCTGTCGAAATTGTCCCTACCCATCACCGTAACGCTCAGAGTATTCTCTCCGTCGGAAAGAACATTAGCTCCTTCAACCAAGGTCGCCAACTTCGTCAGCTGATCATTTCCAAAATCAGGAGTCTTCTGCGGCATACTCGTCACTACTTCATGTTCGGATGTGGACATAAGACTAGGGGTTACATAGTAATTTCCCACACAATACGCCAACCAAGCTTTTTGTCAAAACAAAACATTGACAAAACAAGGGAAATAGGTCAATATAGCTAAGCTTATAATTAACAACACCATATGAGCTGGGATTTCATGCCAAGAGCAGGCAGGGAAGAAAGAGAAGGAGCGCGCAATCGAGAAGTGTGCGGAAAAGGAGAGTTTAAAGGTATTGAACCCGCAGAAATGACCTCTGAATTTGCAAATCATCTCGACGGCCTAATTTCTGGAAAAGTACCAGAAGGAGGAGAAAAAAAGGTGGACGTAAATATGCCGAGAAGCACAACAAAACTTCGAGTTTATATAGCTCTCGACGATCTCGTCGAAAAATAATTTGACTTAAAGACTCTCTCGCCCTATTCTCCACTCACATGATCACTTTCACCTCACAACTCGCCCTAAATCTTCTACTCCTAACCGAGTAGTTTTGGCGTAGTTGTGATTCACTTAAAACCGACTACCGCCAAAACGGTAGTTTTTTTGTTACATGCCTAAAAACATCATTGAAAAAATCTGGGACGCACATGTCGTGAAATCGAAAAAGGGTTATCCCGACATTTTCGCAATCGATCTTCAGCTCATGCACGAAGTCACCTCTCCACAAGCCTTTACAGAACTCCGCCGCCGCAAAGCAAAGGTCTTCGCACCGAATCGCACAGTCGCAACCGTCGACCACATCATCTCGACTGCAAATGACCGAAAACTCCTCACCTATCCCGCCGCAAAAAAGCAGGTCGAAACTCTGCGCGACAATTGCCTCGAATTTGGAATCCCGCTTTTTGATTTCGATTCTGAAAATCAGGGAATCGTCCATGTTATCGGCCCCGAGCTCGGGCTCACGCAACCCGGCATGACTATCGTTTGCGGCGACAGCCACACTTCCACGCACGGCGCCTTCGGCGCGATCGCTTTTGGAATCGGTACAACCGAAGTCGGCCATGTCCTCATGACCGGCTGCATGCTCCAAACCCGCCCAAAAACTATGAAGGTAGAATTCGTCGGCCAGACACCGCCAGGTCTCTCTGCAAAAGATTTAATCCTCAAACTCATAAACCAAATCGGCGTCTCCGGCGGAACCGGACACATCATCGAATACACCGGCGAAGCAATCCGCGACATGAGCATGGAAGAACGCATGACTATCTGCAATATGTCTATAGAATGCGGCGCCCGCGCGGGCTTGATCGCTCCCGACAAAACCACATTCGCATATATAAAAGGTCGCCAATTCGCTCCAAAAAATTTCGATGCCGCCATGAAAAAATGGAAAGCTTTTTCTTCCGACAAAAACGCAAAATACGACAAAGTCGTGAAAGTAAATATTTCTAAAATGGCGCCAATGGTAACCTGGGGCATAAATCCGAGCCAATCCATCGAAATCACCCAAAAAATTCCATCAGCAAACAATGACTCCATTAAACAAGCTCTCACTTACACCAAATTAAAGGCGAATCAAAAAATTTCCGGAGTTCCGGTCGATTACGTCTTTATCGGTTCCTGCACAAACGCCCGCCTCTCCGATCTCCGTGCCGTCGCAAAAATTTTGAAAGGAAAGAAGGTTTCGCCAACCACAAAAGTCTACATCGTCCCCGGCTCGAAAAAAGTTCAACAAGCCGCAATCAAAGAAGGACTCGATAAAATTTTCATCAACGCCGGCGCCGACTTCAGAAACCCGGGATGCAGCATGTGTCTGGCCATGAATGAGGACAAAGTCCCTGCCGGAAAACGCTGTGCATCAACCTCAAATCGAAATTTCATCGGCCGTCAAGGCCCAGGCTCAATCACACATTTAATGAGCCCGATCATGGCCGCGGCGGCGGCAATCACGGGCAAAATTACAGATGTAAGAAAATTTTTAAAATGAAAATAATTCACTCTCAAATCATCTGCGTTCCACGAAACGACATAGACACCGACATTATTATTCCGGCGGAATTTTTGAGCACCACAAATAAATCCGGACTCGCCGAAGGACTTTTCAAAGCTCTCCGCGCCGACAAGAATTTCGTATTCAACGATCCGAAATATCGTGACGCCAAAATCCTCGTCGCTGGCAACAACTTTGGCTGCGGTTCATCCCGCGAACACGCTCCTTGGGCGCTTAAAGATTGGGGAATCGATGTGGTCATCGCTCCAAGCTTCGCAGACATTTTCAAAAATAACGCCATGAAAAATCAGCTCCTCCCGATCGAACTTCCGCAAAAAACTGTGCAGAAAATTTTTCAAATGGCCCCTTGCGAAATTAAGATCAACCTTCCAAAACAAACTGTGACATTGTCCGACAAATCCATTCACAAATTCACAATCGATCCATACCGAAAAGAGTGCCTGATCAAAGAAATCGACGATCTCGATTATTTATTCGCAAATTTAAAAGCAATTAAAAACTATGACAAAAAATATCGCGGTTCTATCCGGTGACGGCATCGGACCGGAAATCATGAAAGAAGCAATAAAGGTTTTAAACGCTGTCGAAAAATTCAACTTCACCGAAGCCCTCATCGGCGGCGCAGCCTACGACAAATTTCAAAATCACTTTCCAAAAGAAACAGCTGACCTCTGCGAGAAATCCGATGCGATTTTATTTGGCTCCGTCGGCGGACCAATCGAAGAACAAGACTCTCCAAAATGGAAAAATTGCGAGCGAAATTCCATACTCGCCCTTCGCAAACATTTTAATTTCAATATCAATCTCCGTCCGACAAAAGTTTATCCACAACTCAAACACGCCTGTTTTCTCCGCCCCGACATCGTCGATCGCGGCATTGATATTTTATGCGTCCGCGAACTCTCCGGAGATGTTTATTTCGGTGAACACAAAATCGAAGTGTTAAACGGCCAACGCGTCGCCACGGACATCATGACCTACGACGAAAAAACTATCGAAACAGTGGCGCACACAGCCTTCAAAGCGGCTCAAACCCGTCGCAAAAAACTGCATTCCGTCGACAAAGCCAATGTCCTCGATGTCAGTCGTCTCTGGCGCGATGTTGTCACCGCAGTCTCCAAAAAATATCCCGACATCGCTTTTGAAAATATCCTCGTGGACAACTGCTCCATGCAACTCATAAAACGCCCCTACGATTTCGATGTGCTCCTCATGCCAAATCTTTTCGGCGACATCCTTTCGGATGAAGCCAGTGTCTTCGCCGGTTCACTTGGCATGCTTTCGTCCGCCTCTCTAAATTCAAAATCTTTTGGACTCTATGAACCATCCGCAGGTTCCGCTCCTGATATCGCCGGGAAAGGTATTGCAAATCCCATCGGTCAAATCCTCTCTGCCGCAATGATGCTGAAATACTCTTTTCAAATGCACCGCGAACACGACCGTATCGTCAGCGCAGTGGAAAAAACTCTCTCGCAAGGCTACCGCACTTCCGACATCGCAACAGAATCAGAAACCCCGATCTCAACCCAAGAAATGGGCAATCAAATAACCAAAAACCTATGATAAAAATTTTCGACAC
>CAZHDA010000034.1:0-9769 GCA_964531125.1 uncultured Candidatus Peribacteria bacterium | reverse complement strand
GGCTTTTTCAAATCGGAAGATTTTACTCTCACGACCTCATACCACGGCCTGTATTTGATGATGCTCAAATATCTACCTTTTATCGGAAAAGTTTTGTTTAAGTCGTATGGTTTTCCCTCGAGTGTCAGAAAAATATCGTTTGAGTTCTCCACATCCGCGCGAATTCTATCGCCGCTTTGCAATCCATCACTTAAATCCACATATAGTGATATGGTGTCCTGTTTGCCTTTTTCAACCTGAAAATCGATGTTACTAAACATGAAATATTCATCATCCTGGCGCCCTTCCGAGACTTTCTGTCCATTTACCGCGAGAGTCGCTTTTTCTATCGCAAGTGGATGAACTCCGGAAATTTTGAGCTTAAGGTTCTTCAGATCAACGGCTCCCTGCTCAGAGCCGATTACAAATTCCATGACTTTTTTATTTTTTGTTCCAGCCGTTGCAAAAGCGCTTGAAGGATCATTTTTTATGCTGAAGGTTACATTTTTATCGTCCTCGGTTGTTTCGGAAATTGCCGTAGGCAGATTGTAATCAATCTTGTCTTTTACATTTTTCGGCAACATGTTGACCACGGAAAATTTAAAATCATCACTTGGCTTTTCAAGAATATGAAGAACACTCAAAAGCATTTCTTTGTTTATTGGCGCTTGAACCACGGTCCCGGCAATCGATAGGCTCATCACGAAAAGGAAGTAGTATTTGATTATTTTATTTATATGCATTGACAAGATATTTTACGAAATTTTTTGTTGCGATCGTCTCCGGATGTAATTTGTCTCCGAAAGCTGCGCCTGGTCCTGTGGCATATAGAGTCTCCGCGAAATTGTACAAGTATTCACCCTCGCTCACGTCGCTAAAATGTGGAGCTCCTGCGGAAGTTTGAAGATCGACATCAAAATAATGTAAAACGATCGGCAGTGTTTCGGCTCTGGAAATTTTTTCGTCTGGACCAAAATTCAATTTTTCCGGATCAAGCAGTCCAAGATTGTATAGAGTTTTTATGTATGGAGCATAAGCATCGTCTTCATCGACATCTTCATAAAGAATCTCACCTTTCGTAAGTAATTTTGCGTCTGTGAGTTCAAGCATATATTTTGCGAATTCCGCTCTTGTTAATTCTTGCTGTGACGGAAATTCCAAAACATCGCTGATCAAATAACTGCCGTCGCTCGCCGTGGCTTTCACATAGAGATAGTGATCGACATCGTCTTCAAATGGCGATTCACTGAATTTTATGGATTTTTTATTTTCAACTGAAAATTTTCTGTCATACCATTTTTTGGAATTTATATTTAAGGAGTCGTTTTCAATTATTCCATATTCATAATCCCGGTCTCCAACCGGAGAACTCTCATATTTGTAATCGCCAGCCGCCACCTCTTCATCGGCCGTTGTTAGAAAATGAAAATCATAATCTTTCGCGTATTCCGGAACATTGAAACCCAAGGTGAATTCACCGTTTGTATCAAGCTCGGTTATGGCTATGCTGGAGATTTTCGCTTTCTTTTCAAAAACTGCCACGGTGTAACGATTGTTTTCAAGCGTCGGCTCAGTTTTGTCTTTGATAGCCAGAGCAAAATCTATATCGCCGCCATTAAAATTTCCGTCAAAAACAACTTCATAATCATCGATTATGTATGTGCCACCGGCTCGCAGAGTAAAGCCTTCTTCAGAATTTCGTACAAACGCGGATTTTAGTGGTTCTCCTGCGCTCAGGACAACCTTGCCGTCAACAATGCTTCCACCGTAATTATGTACGATAAGAGTTGCTTTGTATTTGTAATAATTGAAGTCTTCGGTAGGTGCTGCAATTTTTCTGAGAGTGACTTTTTCTATGGAAAGATCGGTCGGGTTTTCTATGGCGATTTTTTGGCTGATGGCCTTCAATGTGGTCAATACCGAGGTTTGCAATACATTGCCTTCCTGGGATTGATTGCTAAAGAAAATCAGCGAAACAAGAGAAAGTGCTGCGATGCTGGCATAAAAAAGGGATTTGATCCGGCGTTTCATTTTTTTGTTTTTGTTTTTTGAAATCCCTAAATTATATCAGAAATCAGCCATTTTTTCAATCATCATTTGCACCCTTTTATGTATTCGAAGATTTGGTCGAAGGATGGATTTTCTTTATAAAAAAGCCTCTTTTTCTCCTCGTCAAAGCTTTGCCACGAATCGGGAACAAGCCTCAGATAAGCGTCAAATTTTTCCATGGCGATATCGCAGTTTCCTCGATCAGCCTCCATTTTCCCCCATTCCAATAAAAGCGGGGGATATGTCGGCGCCATCGTGAAGGCTCTTTCAAAATCAATTTCCGACTGTAAAATTTTGCCTCTCAAAAAATAATAATATGGGTCGGCTTGATTCATAAATTCGCCACCTTTCTCGATATAGTAAGCAGCTTTCTCTGTGTCTCCATATTCATTATAAATATTTGCAAGAATGTAGTTGTAGTCTCTCTGGTGTGGATTTAAGGTCGTTGCCAAGAGGTAGTTCTCTATTCCAAAGCCTTTTGTAACTTCATGGTCGGCGGCCAAAACAAAGAGGTTATGAAAGATAATTGTAATGAAAACAAAAACGACCAACGGTACCTTCCAAAATACGCCCAAATTCACCGTTTTCAGAATCATCCTTTTAGAGCTGTAAAAAACCAACTCAGCCAGTAAAAACACAATGATTATAAAATGCGTCGTGGCTGCGAAGCCGAATTGATTCGCGGCAAAAGCCGCCATAAGCGAACTCAGTATTCCAATCGTTACGGTTTTGTCCCCATGGATATTTTTTAGCCCAAAGACGAAAATGCTTGCAAAAGCAAAAAGAAAAAAAGCTAAAAAAACAACGCCCCCTTCACTTAAAAGTTCTATCAAAACATTGTGTGCCTTATCTGGAATGGAGCTTAACTGTTCCAGGCCAAGAATTTTTGAATCGGCAAAACTTTGAAAAATTATTGGAAAAGTTTCAGGTCCATAGCCAAACAGTGGTCTCTCTCTCAGCATCTCCATGCTCGAATTCCATATGCGCAGGCGCGTCTCAGTCGATCTCGTGAACAAAAAATCACTATGCGAATATAGCGTAAGGCCGGCCGTCATAGCCAAAGCGACAGCACAAATTAAAAGTTTTTTCTTTTTAAATACAAAACCTGAAATAATCAGATAACTCATCATTCCGACGAAAAATCCAACAAATGCTCCACGGCTTTCAGTCGCTATCATTGCGGCTAGACTCAATATGATAAGAAGTCCTTTCCAAAAATTTTTCTCGCGAATAAACGACGAAATCAGTGGGAACACAAGCAGAATTATGTAATACGCGAAGTAGTCAGGCTGACCAAAAGTCGAAACCGCTCTCCCAAGACTTATCTCTCTAAGATCGGAAAAAAAATATTGGATAATTCCAAAAACGACAGTCGCAAAAAGGCCGGCAAACGCAAATTTTTCAAGCTTGTCCCAGTCCTTTTTCGTATGAATGCAAAGAGTCATGAGCAAAAAGAAAAGAAGATAATGCAGCCACATGTAAATTCCCTGCCCTCTAAAATAGCTACCCCAAAAACTCAGCTTGGGAGCCACAGATATCATAATCAGGAACACAAACAAAAATAGTAGCCCGATCAAAATTTCCCTGACAGGTTTTTTTTGCATAGCTTCGGGAATTTTGATCTTTCCGACCTTTATCAAATTAAAACCAAAAAACATCAATGCAGTCAGTATCGCGCTTCTGAAAAGCACGATTTTAGGAAGTTCATAATAGTTTGCTGTGAATGGAAGAACTGCTAACGGAACAATGGCCAAAATAAAACAGAATATCCTTTGTACGGACAGGCTCTTCATAGGGTTTATTTTATGGGAAAAACGACTATAATATGCCTACTGTAAAGAAATTATGCAAAAACTCGTAATAAAAGGTGGTAGGCCGTTGAAAGGGGAGGTCACTGTGAGCGGTTCAAAAAACGCCGCTTTGCCGATCCTTTGCGCGTCGCTTCTCACGAATCAAAAGGTCACATTGGAGAATGTGCCGGACATCGCAGATGTCCATTCCATGCTTGAAATCTTTCGATCAATCGGAGTAAAAACAACCTTCAAAGAAAATAAAGTTACGATTGATTCCTCAAAATTAAAAAAAGGAAAAATTCCTGATGATCAGGTCTGCAAAATGCGTGCCTCAATATTGATTTTGGGTGGACTCATGCCACGCCTCGGTGAGGTTGACATAGCTTTCCCTGGGGGATGTGTATTGGGCAAGCGGAATGTGTCTGCACACACCCACGCTTTTAAGTCACTGGGTTGCAAAATTTTCGATGAGTCTACGAGGCTTCATATTAAAGCCACAAAACTAAAAGGGACGAAAATTATTCTTCCTGAATCAAGCGTCACCGCCACGGAAAACGCGGTCATGGCGGCCGTTCTCGCTTCGGGAAAAACAGAAATCCGGCTTGCCGCCGCTGAGCCGCATGTCCAGGATCTGTGTAGGTTTTTAAATAAAATGGGTGCGGAAATCAAAGGAATAGGTACGACAAAAATCGAAATTACGGGTGTCAACTCGCTTCACGGAACATCATACAAAATTACGGGAGATTATCTGGAGGCCGGGACTTTTGCTATAGCAGCTGCAGCTACTCATGGTGAGGTAAAAATAAAGGGAATTGATCCGTCTCATCTCGATATTTTCTGGCAAAAGTTTGAAGAAATCGGGGTAAAATTTTCGATTGGAAAAGACTTTGTCCATATTTTAAAGTCAGGCGATTTAAACTCGATCAAAACTTTGCAGACAGCGGTTTACCCTGGCTTCCCCACAGACCTTCAGGCCCCATTCGCAGTCTTGTTGACGCAGTCTTACGGAGTTTGTAAAATTTTTGAAACTCTATTCGAAGGGCGTTTGAATTATCTTTTTGAATTGGAAAAAATGGGTGCCCGCATAGAATTGTTGAATCCGCACCAGGCTCTTGTAATCGGTCCGCGTAAACTTAAGGGGATTCCGATAGCTTCCATAGATATTCGTGCCGGTGCCGCCATGGTCATAGCCGCCCTTGTGGCCGACGGAAAGACAGAAATCTCAAACATCGGATATATAGATCGCGGTTACGAAGGAATCGACAAAAAACTTCGTTCATTGGGGGCCGACATCGCGCGTCTTTAAAAAATAAACTCAATTCTGCCTTCGACATCGGTTCTTTTGATTTTTTTAACTCCGGCGCGATATAGATTTCTAAATGTTTCAGGATGGGGATGTCCATAGCTGTTATCTTTGCCTGCCGAGATCACCACTATCTCAGGTTTCACTTTTTTTAAAAAATCCGGCGACGAAGAGGTCTTGCTTCCATGATGGCCGGCCTTATAGATTTCAGATTGTAAGTTTTGACCTGACATCGCTAAAGTTTTTTCCATCTCAAATTCCAGATCACCCGTCAGTAGAATGGAATGGCCTTTATATATAACTCGTAGGCAGACTGAAGTATCATTAGTATCCCCGACACTCTCACCTTCCATTGATTCCAAAGGAAATATCACATCAAAATAAACATCGCCAAACCGAAAATCTTCTGATCTCTCGGCAATAAAAACATCTGCATTCTCCTCTCGGACATCTTTCAATAGCTCTACATATTCGCCTTTCATAGCCTTCACACCATTATATAAAAAACCGCCAACTTCATATTTTTTCATCACTGCCGGCAGTCCGCCGATGTGATCCGCGTCAGGATGTGTAGCCACCATCATGTCCAGCGACCGATCAAAATACGGCATCACTTCACCTAGTTCCTCAATCACTTTTCCTCCCTTTCCACCATCCACCAAAATCTGACTGTTGTCGGGCGTCTTTATCAAAATCGCGTCACCCTGCCCCACATCCAGAAAATAAATATGAAACAATTCATCCGGAAGTTCAAAAAATAGCATCGTGAATGAAGCGTATCCCAACACCAAAAAGACAAACCAAAACTTAAGATATCTATTACTCATGCCAGAGCTATATCACAGACTTCTTAAGAAAGTTTAAAATTTTTCTTAACCCCTATTTCTTCTTTCTAAATAATCTTCCAAGACCCAACGAAACAAGCACAAGTCCGAGCATTTCAGGTCCTGTTTCTGCCAAAGTGACCTTGGTGATCACACCTTTACTTTCATTTCCGGCGGCATCAACCTGAGTCAGCTTGAACCAGTAGTCGCCTGGTTCCAAACCTTTTACGGTGTTGGAATTTTCTCCGTTGTCGACTGTTCCGTCTTTTTCAAAATTTTGATCGTCACCTTGGCTGACATACAAAATTTGTTCGGCGGTATCTGTCTCATTTTCGACAGGATTTTCCCATCCGAGTTTCACATTGTATTTTTGGGCTTCGGCCACGATCTGCTTCACCAAAAAACCCAAAACATCCTTTGGAGGAGTAATATCTTTTGGCTCCATTCCGGTTTTTCCATCAAATGCGACTTTACCGTTTTCTTCAGAGATCTCTGTCCCTTGCTCGTCCGTAACGCCCGATACAAGTACTTCGTAGGAAGTGTCGGCCATTTCACTTACGGTCAAAAGTGCCGATGCGTCTTCAACTCCGTCATTGTTTTTTCCAAGTTCAACTCCAAGCACAGCCAAAGTTTTGGTAGCATCATTTTCTTCGGATATTGTGAAATTTTCCGCAGGATCGGTGCCTAAGACAACGGTCGTGTTGAAGGTCAAAAGAACATGAGTTGAATCCACAACTTCAGCCTCAACAAGCTTAAATTCATCACTGTCCTTTTTTGAATCGCTGCCATCAAAAACAGCTGTATCAGATGTCCCGCTTATAATAGGGTTTCCGGATTTATCTTCCAGATTTATCCCGACCGTCAGCTGATATTCGGCGCCACCTTCTTGTTTGTCAGTGGTTAAAATAACGGTTTTATTTGTTTCATCATCTTTATCCATTTCAGCTTTCAGCACATCAAGAGGTTCAAAATTATCCGTGTTTTCAATCGAAAACTCATTCTCCGGATTGTCGGAAGGCAATACGATTTCTTCTGAAAATTTCACTTTTACTTCCTCTTCATTGGAGGCTTCGGCATTTGCCACCTGAGGAGAAGTTTTGTCCATGTAAGCGCCGCTACCGGAGGCAGGGGTCGCGGATGCTTCAGGTGCCCATGCCTGGCTTTCATTGCCGGCGGCATCATATGCCACAACAGAAAAATAATACTTGGTTCCGTTATTGAGGCCGTTTACTGTATATTCAAGCACATTGCCGACATCGCTATTCTTGTCATAATCCTGCCCTGCTTTTGTGACAGAGCTTGTTCCCCAATAAACTTTATAACCTTTTACCCCAACATTATCAGTGGCAGCGTCCCATTTCAGGCCGGCAGCTCCGTCGTATGGTGTCACGGTCAGCTTCTCCACATCACCGGGAGATACAGTGTCTGTAGCCGCATATACCGGCAGGCCGAGTGTCACAGCCATCAGGATTCCGAGGACAAAACTTATCATCTTTTTCATGGTTTTTGTTTTTATTTTTTTATCTGGCAATTATAGCACGAAACGCTCTTCCCAATCAAGGGTCTTTTGATTACAATACCTACATGAGATTTGTCATTAACCCAGGGATATTTCAACAACATCCGGACCTCAAAATTGGTCTGATTATCATTCGAAATTTTCAGAATGGGCGTCGAAATTCCGCTGTGGAAAGCCTTCTTCGTGGCGTGGCAGCCCAGCGTGCGAGGGAATTCAAGGACACGGATGTCCACGATAATCGCATGGTTCAGGTTTGGGATCAGGCTTATGGCAAATTCGGGGTAAATCCTCGTAAATTCCCGCCGTCCATCGCCTCTCTTCTGAAAAGGATCCAAAGTGGCAAGGAGGTCACACATATCAATCTATTGGTAGATCTGATCAACTATTTTTCGCTAAAGTACCTTCTGCCGATCGGAAGCGAGGACATGGATTGGTTGGCAGGGGATCTGAAGCTCGCCTTTACCGAAGGAAAGGAGGCTTTTCGACCAATAGGATCTATAAATGTAGAAGAGGCGGCGGAGGGCGAAATTGCTTATTTGGATCGGGGCGGCATCACATGCAGATATTGGAATTATAGGGAATGTGAGCGGACAAAGCTTACAGTGAAAACAGTAAACGCAGCAGTTTTCATAGAGGATCTGAGCCGTATACACATGGACCGCTTCGGCGAAATTTTGCAAGACATTTCAGAGACTTTTGCAAAATATATTGGTGGGCGTATAGAACCTTATATATTGAATGAAGAGAATCTCTCTATCGATCTAGGCGTTGAAGGTCGTCGCACAGCAGACGATTCCAAGGTTACGCAGCAGGAAAAAGCTCACTTTTTGAATCTTGAAAAGCTAAAAAAAAAATCTTTGAAGCCCAAAATCAATCCTAAAAAGAAGAAATCACGATCAAAAAAGCCAAAGGTTGACTCACAGCTTTCTATTGATTTTGTGCTTCCCTCTGCCGGTCTCGAACTCTTTGCCGACTCTCTTCTCAAGCAAGAAATTAAAAAAATTGTCGAACACGCTCTTTCAAAATCTTTTCCGAAACTGCCGTTTACTTCTATCGAAATTGATTATCCATCGCAGAGTGATCACGGGGACTATGCATCATCTGTAGCCTTAAAATTGGCCAAAGAACTGGGGATGCGCCCGCAGGAAATCGCAAAAACAATACTGCCAAACATCAAGGATGACATTATAGAAAAAGTCGAAATCGCCGGTCCGGGTTTTATAAATTTTTTCATTTCAAACGAATACCTGGACTCAGAACTCAAAAAAATTCTAAAGGAAAAGGACAAATACGGTTCTTCGAAAGTAGGCAAAAACAAAACAATAATAGTGGAATACAGCTCGCCAAATGTCGCAAAACCGCTTGGCGTTCATCATCTGCTCTCTACTGTTATTGGCCAAAGCATTTACAATATTTTTCATGAACTCGGATTTACGACAAAATCCATCAACCATATCGGAGACTGGGGAACGCAATTTGGAAAGCTGATTTGCGCCTACAAAAAGTGGGGAAATAGAGAGGTTGTCGAACGCGACCCAATAAATGAAATGCTCAAATTATATGTCCGTTTTCATGACGAGGCCGAAAAAGATCCAAAACTCGAAGACAGTGCCCGCCACGAATTCAAGATTTTTGAAGAAGGGGACAAAGAAAACAAGAAACTTTGGGAATGGTTTGTGGAAGAAAGCCTCAAGGATATAAACAAAACCTACGATAAACTCGGCGGAATCCACTTCGATCACACCATGGGTGAGAGCTTTTACGAAGACAAAATGTCCGACCTGCTCGAAGACGGCAAAAAACGCGGTATATTTGAAAAGGGCGACGAAGGTTCCTACATCGTGAAGTATGACGATCCAAACATGGCGCCTTTCGTGGTCCAGAAAAAAGACGGAGCCACGCTTTATTCCACGCGCGACCTGTCTACTCTGCGCTACCGTGTAAACGAATGGCATCCTGCAAAAATCCTTTATGTTGTGGATATTGCCCAGACTTTGCATTTTAAGCAGCTTTTTGAAGCCGCAAAACGTTTCCCCTGGTATCACGGAGAAGCGGAGCATGTATGGTTTGGTCGCATGCGGGCCGCCGACGGCCAGATGAGCACAAGAAAAGGCACGATAGTTTTGTTGAATGATCTGCTCGATGAAGCTGTCGTCCGTGCCAAAAAAATTATCGAAGAAAAAAATCCGGATTTAAAGAATAAAGAAGAGATTGCCAAAACCATCGGAATCGGTGCCGTAAAATACAGTATTCTCTCACAAAATCGCACGACCGAGATCGTCTTTGACTGGGACAAGATGCT
>CAZHDA010000033.1:8343-9916 GCA_964531125.1 uncultured Candidatus Peribacteria bacterium | reverse complement strand
ATAACAAATATAAAATGACTGCAATCAAAAAAATATCACTGATAGGTGGAGTTCTCGCTTTAGGTCTCGTTTTGGCTCTGATCGTTGGCACATCTTATTTTCAGGGAAAGCTGAGTATCTGCAAACAGCCACCGCTTGCGGCTGACAATACAGTGATAAATCAAAAAGGATATGATTGCGTCACCGGAAATTTGTTACAAAATGTTCCATTCAGTTTTGAAATAAAGTACTTCGATGATGCTCAGCACAAATTCACCGTTCTTATTGAAAATAGTGGAAGCATAAAATACAAAGTTTCTGCAAATTCTGCGGAAAAAACTGTTGGAGAAAATCAGTGGGTGGAAATTTTCCCCGGAGGTAGCGTGACGGTTTATCCTGAAGCCATGAGCATATTCCATTTTAAACATTTCGATAATTGTACATATAATGGTGATTGTGGGGAGGCTGCGGATCAGAAGTTCATTCCTTCTCAGTATGACCAGACAGCCGGTTTTGAAAAGACTTCTTACTCCGGCAAACCTGGCGATATGGTGTTTTTGAAAATTGAGCTTTCGGAAAAGTTGCCTGCTAAGACAAAGCTATTTTCTACTTTGGGGGTTACAACTCCGGGAAGTGAAAGTTTATTTGTTCCGTTGATTTTCGAATCGCAAACGGCGATTTTCAAATTTACTCCGACCAAATCGGGATCTTACGAATTTAAAATTTTGGATAACGACATAGTAAAAGCCGGAGATGTTGATACAGCAGTTTTAACTGCAAGTGATGACGAAAAGGAGCCTATCGGTCCATCAGGCAACGGTGGAATCCAGGAGCAGACGATAAATCCGGGAGTCATCGAAGAAGTTAAATCCATTTCTTTGGAAAATCCTTCTCCTGCGGACGACGCTATCGACATCGCTTATGAAGCTGGAACCGCCGAAATCGAAGCTGTTTTCAACAACGCTCCACAGGGTGGAAGTTTGAAAAAGGGATCAGAATTTCAAAAAATAAAAATGGAGGAAAGGCAGTCCTTCTTTTGGAACGATGTTCCGGAAGCAACAGCGAGCTTAAAAGGTATAAACCCTACAAATAAGACAGTCGAAATTTCTTATCCGTCATTAAAACCGGAGACTCTTTACAGAATAACTGTACCAGCCGGGGCCGTGACAAATTATGACGAAACCATCTCAAACAACGCGACAAGCTGGCAATTCAAAACCATGGCTTCTACCGGCTCCGAAATTCATCGCATCACTACAAGTCTCTCCAGATCGGAGATATTTGAAGCCGGTACATATGGACATTATTCCACGACTCTTCGTGCCAGATTTCATGATGACTTCGTGACTCCGACTCCGGTTCAGGTTGAAGTAAATTTTGGCACACCTGAGGATACTTCCGAAGACGGTGATTATACGAAAGATCCTGACGCGGACTATATCACTATTCCTGCCGGGGAATCGGAAGGTGAGATGACTATTACTCTGAATCAGGACGATGATGCTGATGATGAAGAGGTGGATATCAGAGTTGAAATGTATCCGCTAAATCCTGAGATTGATCCGTCATGGTTGGCGGAAGGATTTACGATCAG
>CAZHDA010000033.1:2655-8243 GCA_964531125.1 uncultured Candidatus Peribacteria bacterium | reverse complement strand
TCGGTTAACACAAATCCGTCGGGCAAAGCCTCTGAATTCAAATATCAATGGACGGTCACGGGAGGCAACGCTACTGATTGGAAACTTGGCGCGACCACACTTGATCCTTCCAACACGCTTCAAAATATCGACACGGCCAAACTGACAAATATAAAAGTGGTGGCTTTGAATAAGACGACAGGGGCCGAAATTTCCGCCTGTTCGCTAACAAAAACTTTTGCCACAGACATTAAAAAAGATGGCTACACCGATCTAGACGACATCGACGATCAGGAGCTTCTGGATGCCATAGAATGGGTTACAGAGCAGGGTATTTTTGAAGGCTACGAAGACGGTACTTTCAAGCCATTCCAAAAAATCGACCGCGTCGAACTATTAAAGGTTTTACTCGCCGCCTACGATGTTCCGGAAGAAGATGCAAAACTTCGTTACAAGGATATTGATGAAGACGAATGGTATATCCAAGATCTCAAAACTGGTCTGAAAACAGGTGTTTTCGAAGGCGATGATGGAAAAAATACAGCTCGCCCAAACGACTCTGTAAACCGCGTTGAGGCTCTGAAAATGACTCTGGAAGTCGCAAATATCGTCACCGGCCACAAGCCAAAAGTCTGCCGTTCCATCGGCTACGACGATGTATATGACGATCAATGGTATTACAAATATACTTGCGAATCATACAAATACGGTCTCTTCGACGAAACTGACGATGATGAATTAAGCCCGGGCCGCAAAGCCACTCGTGGCGAATTGGCGCTACTCATTTATCGTCTCTACAAGGAAGGTTTCCTTGATGAGGTCATCGATTAATGTCTGAAATATCTTCGGCCGGTAAAAACCATGCTCATTCCGAGTTTGTCTGCTGTCTTGATAATCTCCTCGTCTCTGACCGATCCACCGGGCTGAATAATCGCTTTTACGCCTAGTTTATGCGCCGCCTCCACCCCGTCGGCAAACGGGAAAAATGCGTCCGACGCCATCACCGATCCTTTCACCCTGCTTCCACCTTTTTTCCCGGCCAGCATCACGCTGTCCACTCTCGACATCTGTCCGGCGCCAATTCCCGTAGCCACAGTGCCTTTCGCCATTACAATCGCGTTCGACATCACATGTTTCACCACCTTCGTCGCAAAAAGCATAGATTCTATCTCTGCCTTAGTTGGCTTCTTCTTGGTCACAACTTTCAGATCGCTCGGTTTCAACTGATATAAATCTTTTGTCTGAATCAAAAGTCCTCCGGTAACTTTCTTTATGTCCGTTTTAATTGCAGAACTCCCGTTAAATTTTCCGGTCTCCAGTATGCGTAAATTTGGCTTCTGCATGAGCCTTCCCAGCGCTCTTTTTGTAAATGACGGCGCCACGATCATTTCCACGAAAATTTTCTTTTTAAAAATATAATCCACTATTTTCTCATTCACTTCCCGATTCAAGGCGATGATCGAACCAAACGCTGACATCGGATCCACTCCGTGCGCCTCCTCGAAAGCTTTTTCTATTTTCGAATTTACGGCCACTCCACACGGATTATTGTGCTTCACAAAAACCACCGCAGGCTCTTTGAATTCTCTTACCAATTCCAGCGCGCTGTCCCCATCCACCAAATTGTTAAAAGAAAGTTGCTTCCCGTGCAAAACCTTCGCGTTTGTTATATTCGCTCCATGACTTTCCGGATTGCGGAAAAAAGAGGCTTTCTGCTGCGGATTTTCGCCATATCTCAAGCTGCAAACTTTTTCATAATGAATGTCCAGCAATTCCGGCTCCCCAAGTCTTTCTCTGAAATATTTTTCAATCGCTTCATCATATCTCGCGCACATGCCGAAAGCTTTTCGTGCCAATTTCTCTCTCGTCTTCAAATTCGTCTCTCCATTTTTTTCAATTTCTTTCATTACCATCTTATAGTCATCCGGATCGCAAACAACCGTCACAAATTCAAAATTTTTCGCCGCGCTCCTGACCATACTCGGCCCGCCGATATCGATATTTTCTATGCACGGCTTTTTTTGGAATGGATACAGATTCGCGACTACCATATCGATCATTTGAATGTTGTTTTTCTTCGCCTCCTCCATATGTTTTTTATCGCTTCTCAAAGCCAAAATTCCGCCATGCACTTTTGGATGCAAAGTCTTCACACGTCCATCCATCATTTCCGGAAATCCTGTGTAATCCGAAACATCCACAACTTTTACTCCTGCATCTTTTAATTCTTTCGCTGTCCCGCCTGTCGACAGGATTTCGATATTCTTTTTCTCCAACACACGCGCAAATTCAACAACGCCTCTCTTGTCCGAGACGCTTATTAAAGCCCTTTTTATAGACATTGTTTGAAAATTAACAGCGCGAAAATACTACTTACTTTTTCGCCACCAGTCAAGGCTCATCCACCCCGCCCTTGCTCCACGGATTACATCGCAATATTCGCCAGGCAGTTTTAAGCCCGCCCCAAATCACCCCATGTTTTGCAACGCTCTTGTGTCCATATTCCGAACAGCTCGGTGTAAACCTGCAATACCCATACGGAAAAAACCGCTTAAACAAGCCATGGTCGGGCGACAGCGTTTTTTGATAAATTCGAATAAGCCCGCACACAATTCTTCGCGGAATTTTAATCAGATCAATAATAATTGCCACAATATTCCTTTACGCCGTTGATCATGCATTCCCAGTGCAGGTGAATTCCGGTAACTCCGTAAACTCTTCCTGTGTTGCCCATTACTCCAATAACATCGCCTTGGCTGACGGTGTCGCCGACCTCAACCCCCACGCTACTCATATGCGCATATAGAGTTTGTACCCCATCTCCATGATCTATAATCACATGATTTCCATATCCGCCGCCATATGTCCCGCTGGAAGCTTTCACCACCGTTCCTTCAGCAGCCGCCCAGATAGGAGGTTTGCTGCGATTGCCTATATCCAAAGCGTAGTGACCTTTCTTGTAACCCTGTGTGATTTTTCCGTTTGTCGGAAAAATAAATATTTTACCCAAAGCCGGAGTCGCGTTTGAATTGCTGTAGTTTCGCAAATCTCTTGTGGATGCGCCTGCGCGCGTTGTCGAACCAACTGTGCTTACAGGTACTATAGGCTCTGCACCAGGCAAAAACAAAGCTTGTCCGACTTTCAAAGTCTCGGAGCTTAAAGCGTTTTGCGCTATGATCGCGTCTTTTTCTATCTTATATTTTTTCGCAATCTTATCCAGATTGTCACTTGAGGCTACTTTATAACTTATTCCATCCACCGGCGGAACAAGCAGTTTTTGGCCTATCCTCAAGCTGTTTGCGTTGTACAGATTGTTTTCCCACATGATCGTTTTCACGCTCACGCCGTATTTTTCGGCAATTACGGATAGGGATTCACCGCTGTCAACCGTATGAACGGCATAATCCGTCATACCAATACGGCTGGCTTTGTTTGTCTGAGGATTGATCTTTACCAGATAGCCGTCATCGTCCGACACAAGGATATCCCCATTTATGGAATATGCATCTATATAGTCATCTGAATATGTCATATAAGCTGACCCTATAGGGGCGTCCGGTGCCAGGGAAGTCACTAACAATGCTGAAAGCGCAAGCACCGAGGATTTAAACATAACGCTCCTTTGCGGCGAAACAGGCATAAGGTCGAGCAGAAATTGATGCGTTTTCAAAACCAAAACAGCCGCTTTCTTATAAGCCACGCTTTCTTTAAGTCTGTTCACAGGTCTGCCTGCCCATTTACCCAGGTCGAGCAAGTGCTGTCTGACCAGCTCACCTTTTGAAAATATCCTCAGGTGTCTGGCTCTCTGCGCGAATTTATTTACCTCCAGCACTTCAGTTGCGGCCGTTATTTCTCCGGAAAGGCTTTGATTCATAAAATTCTTTACGCTTCTTGCATTATCCCTTCTAGGACTCAAGGGGGCAAACCCAGACCATTGACAAGTCTTGAGAAATATTGCACATAACGCTAGCTAAGTCAAGCCGGTGCGCCTTAAACAGCTTAAGTAAGCCGTTTGTTCAAGCGCCGCCACAACACATCTTTCCTTTATCGCAAAAATAAAACATTGACTTTTTAGGACTAGTATTGTCTTTTGCTATTGCAAATACATGGGTGCTTTGTTAGAGTCCCCCTGCTTTAGAAATATTTCTGCTCCCCGATATTACACGGGCGGGCTATCTAACCCAAAGAAATATGAAGTATGAAATCATGGTCCTCCTTATGCCAAATCTCGGCAAGGAAAAGACCTCGCATGAGCTTTCAGAGATAAAGAAAATGATCACTTCGCTCGAAGGTAAGATTTTGAGTGAGGATGATTGGGGACAACGCGAATTGGCTTACGCAATTCGAAAACAGACACAGGCTTATTATGTTGTCATGTCTTTCGAGTTGGAACCGGTAAAATCCAAAGAGTTGGAAAAAACTCTAAACATTTACCCTTCGCTTCTGCGTTACCTGATTACAAAATGTCCAAAAGGCTACGAAATGGTTTCCTTATCCACTTATGAAGCGGAACAAGAAGCCGTATTAAAGGAAAAACGCGAAAAAGACGCTGAGAAAGCTGATAAATCCGGCAGACCAGCTCGCAAACCGGTGACAAAACCTGCGGAAAAACCGACAAAACCAAAAAAAGTTGTGGTTGTTGAAGAACCTGTTGAAGAGCCAAAGCCAAAAGCCGAACCAAAGTCGGAAAAGGTAAGCTTGGAGGAAATGGACAAGAAGTTGCGAAGCATTATTGAAGATCCGGATATTACTCTATAGTAAGCCAAAAATTACAATTTAAATTTTCAAAATCATGCCAGCATATAAAGATCGTCGTTGCCACTTCTGCCAGAACCATATTGATCATGTGGATTACAAAAATATTCACCTGCTCGATCGTTTCACGACCAAGTACTACAAAATCGTGCCACGATACTACTCGGGAGTCTGCTTGAAGCACCAGAAAATGCTATCCCGAGCAATAAAGAACGCACGCGTCGTGGCCCTGATTCCATTCACGGCCTAATTCAGTACATTTCCTCTGGAAAACGCCATTTTCACCCTTCCATTTCATAGGCTTTTTGTGCTATAATACGGAGATAAAAAAGCGCAAAATGACTACCGAAACAAAAATTCAGTCAGCAGTAGCGGATTCGGCATTTGATAACGCTGTGATCACATGGCGGACGCCGGAAATTATCCGATACCAAAGGGGGATGGTGTGGCGCATCGTTATGGGCGTTTTTGTGCTTGCTCTTGCTGTTATCGGTATTTTAAATCATGCATGGAGCTTCTCTCTTGTTGTAGTCGTTTTTGCCGTGGTTTACGCAATAATTTCTCGCGAAACTCCAAAAATCGTAACAGTAAAACTCTCAACAATCGGTATAAAAGTTGGTGAACGACAGTATCCTTATTCACAAATCAAACATTTCTTTTTGCTCTACCAGCCGCCATTTTTGGAGAATCTCGTAATTCGGCAAAATGGCATGGGAATGGATGTCACAATCCCCCTAAACGGAAATGATCCGGGGGCCATCCGAGAGTTTTTAAAAACGAAACTCACAGAAAAAGAGGGCGAAAAAGAACACATGACGGATACTTTAATCCGCTTATTTAAGCTGTAAATATGA